>JBGTRS010000531.1:0-3210 GCA_041940665.1 Pyrinomonadaceae bacterium
ACAATAAACCAGAATCAGCGACATGAGTTAAAGTAACTTCTCCATCGTCACCAAAAGCAATAACTGCTTCGTCTGCTAAAAATAAATCACTAAATTGTAAGGAAGTACTACCAAGTGCTGCTCCATTAGAAGTTACTGGTAATATATGTGTAGAAGTATTTACTCCATTAACTGTAAGTGCCCCACTCGCACTTATATGAGTTGAAGCTGTTACTCCACCTGTTAATTGTACTCCTGCGGCACCATTTAATGTCAATAATCCTGCCGATGTTGTAAAATTACTTGCGGCGGCTGCATCAATCGAAATACCCGCTCCAGACACATCAATAGTAACCGCACCACTTGAATCTATATCTAATGTTGAAGTATCAATATCAAATGCTGTATCTGAATCTCCACCTAAAGTAATTGAACTACCATCTATAATAATTGCTCCAGCTGCATCTAAATCAAAAGTGCTAGATGGATCAAGTGCCATAGTAGTAGATGTCATTGTTAATGCTCCACTCGCGTCTAAATCAAATGTAGATGAATCTACATCTATTCAAAGTCACTACCAATACATGACCGAATCGGTGGCTCCGTCCATGTCGCCCCAGTACCAGCCGGAAGCTGAGTTGGCCGTCGAATCGCCGGGAAACCGGGTGGCCATATCGGGCGTTCCACCGGCCGTCGCGGCTAACTCCGGTGCGTAGAGAATATCCCCGACACCGCCGTCGTTGAAACCGAGTGAATCCAAAATGACGGCATCGCCCGGTAAGGCTTCGAGCGAGCCGTTGTCGTCGATATCGTAATCGGTCGCTTCAACGATCGGCGTGGTCGGACTCATGATCAAAGCCCAGGAATTCGAGCCGTTCTCGAATCGGCCGCCGTCGAGATCCATATCTCTGACAAGCGTCGTCGGCGGGGAATTATATGTTCTGGTGCCGCAGTCTCCGGTCGTATCCATCGCTGTAATGACGAGCAAACCGTTCGAGCCGAGCGTTTGAGCCGAGAGATCCGAGACAAAATCAAATGTCCCTTCATTACTGCCCGAATCGCCCTCGATCGAAGCAAAATAGATATTCGTCAAAGCCGCACTCGGCGTTCCGATGAGCTCCGCGTATTCGCAGTTGGAATCGCCGCCGTTCGGATTGACGACGATCTCATTGATAAGCTGAGCCGGGGCGTTCGGGCTGAATGTGAAAAGACCCAGGAATAAGACACACGCCCACATCAAACCATTTTTATTGCTAAAAATATTTTTCATTTATTTTCTCCTCTAATTAAAGCTAACAAAAGATTTTTGTCCAAATCAGGACACTTAACTAACGCAAGCTGTTTTTTGCAGTATCCGCCCGGGAGCATAAATGTGAAGGGGATGGGAAAACGGCATTAATGCATATTATTGAGCGGATAAAATGCATTTTTTATGATTTATTTTTTTTGTTGTCACCAAAATAGTAACATAGGTATAAAAAAAATAATAAATTGTCCGGTTTAAATGGAAGTTAACGCGGAAGAACCGATAAAAAATATTTACCTCTCGTAAAATTTTGATAAAATCGAAAAACACAAAGTTACAAAGCGAGGATTTTTTAATGCGATTGTTGAAGATTTTGATTTGTTTGGCTTTCTGTCTGGCGGTTTTTCCCGTCGTAGGACTTGCTCAGGTCAATAATGACGGGAAGAAAACGACGGATGATGACGCAGTCATTGAAATTGATACCCAGTTGGTTGATGTTCCGATCGTCGTCACGGATGCGGGCGGAAAGCCGATCTTGAGTCTTAAACGGGAAAATTTTCTCGTCTATGAAGACGGCAAATTACAGGAGATCGCCAATTTTTCGACGACCGAAGCACCGTTCGAGGTCGCCCTTTTGCTCGATACATCCGGTTCGACCCGCAACGAACTACGATTAATAAAACGCTCCGCCGCGATGTTTATAGATTCCTTACGAAAAGGCGACCGGGTTTCGATCGTGTCTTTTAATACCGATTATGAAAGGGATAAGCGAACGAATCTGACGACCGCCTTTTCCGTCAGCGAGGTCGTCATCGAATTGACCGACGACCGCAACAAACTCAAAGAGGCACTTGAAAATGTGATGACGAGCAACGGAACGCCGTATTACGACGGGCTTTTGCAAGTTGCCGAAAAGGTTTTCAAAGATCCGCCGTCGGAAAAATACCGCGGCCGGAGGGCTTTGGTTGCTTTGACCGACGGTGTTGATTCGACGAGTCTGGCGGATTTCGAAGAAGCCCGCGAATTGCTTGAAAGAGCGGGAATCGTCACATATTTCATCCAGATCAACACCCGCGAGAATTTTGAATCCGATCTTTTGGGCGATTGCGGAACGGGCGTCAGGTTTTCCGATTCGCAGATCCGCCGTTATTACGGACTTTTTGAAAACAACGCCCGGATGGAAAAGGTTTTTGATTTTTGCAAGATCGGCGATTTTACCCGCCTCGATATGAGCAAAAAACTCTACGAACTGGCCGGCCGTGAAATGCAGACGCTTGCCCGGACTTCGGGCGGCCGGGTTTTTTCGGTCGCAAGTCTCGGCGAAGCCCGCAATGCCTTCCGCGAAGTCGCCGGTGCCATCGGCACGAATTACAGTCTCGGCTATTATCCTTCGAACGATAAACGCGACGGCACATTCCGCCAAATCAAAGTAGAATTAAAAGGCTTACCGAACGGAACAACGGTTAGAGCGAGAGAAGGCTATACAGCTCCGAAGGATTAGGGACGAGTGAAGAGGGGGACGAGGGATGAGTGAATTAATTCTTTTCTCGAATTTGTTAATAAAATATTAACATCTTACCGAATGTACTCTCGTCCCTTGTCCCTTGTCCCTTGTCCCTCTAAAATAAACTTATGAAATTCAAACGGATAAATCTGATGGTTTTAGACAGCGCCGGAATTGGCGAGATGCCGGACGCTGAGGAGTGGGGTGACAAGGGGGCGGACACTTTGGGCAGCGTGATCGATCTGCGGCCGATTAACTTGCCGAATCTGCAAAAGCTCGGGCTTGGCAACATCCGGCCGTTCAAAAACTTGGAAGCGATTAAAAACCCGACGGGCGGTTACGGCAAATGCACCCTGAAATCGAACGGCAAGGACACGACGACGGGACATTGGGAAATGGCCGGAATCATCCTGGAAAAAGCCTTTCCGACCTATCCTGACGGGTTTCCCGATGAAATAATTTCCGAGTTTATCCGCAAGGC
>JBGTRS010000532.1:0-3204 GCA_041940665.1 Pyrinomonadaceae bacterium
GTTAAAGAACTTTCGGTTGTCGGTTTGCCCGACGAAGACGGCGGCGAAAAAATTGCTGCGCTCGTCGTTCCCGATTACGAACACGACATCGCGCTTTCCCGCTCCGAAACAAATAAAAAAGTCGAAGAACATTTCCGCGAAGTTTCCGCCTCGCTTCCGTTTTTCAAGCGCGTCAAAGTTCTGCATCTCACCCCGTTCGAACTGCCGCGCACGGCGACGCGCAAGGTGAAGCGTCCCGAAGTCGTCGAGTTTCTGCAAAACCTCGAAGAACGCGCTAAGAAAAAAACTAACCGCATTGCCGAAACCAAAGGCGACGACACCGCGCTCTGGATTCGCAAGATCGTGGCGACGGTTTCCAACCGCGCTTTGTCGGAAGTTGCTTTGAACGACAAACTCGCCGATCTCGGTTTTGACAGTTTGATGTTTGTCGAACTGCAAGCGGCGGTCGAAGACGCGGGCGGGCGCGTCATTTCACCCGATACTTTAAATGAAGTCCAAACCGTGCGCGAACTTTTAACCGCCGTTCAAAGAGTTGATAAATCGAAAAAACTGGTTGATGAACCGAAAAAAGAAGAACGCAAAGACGACGAGATTTTCATTCCGTCAATCGTCCGAAGAGTCGGAAATCAAATCATAGATTTCGCGCAAGGCACGCTGTATGACAGTGTTTTAGATACGACCATTGAGGGCGAATCTAACGTGCCTCAGCACACTAACTTCATCGTTGCGCCGAATCACGCTTCGCATATTGATACCGGCTTGGTCAAAAAAGCACTCGGCAAAGATGTGGCGGAACAAACCGTCGCCGTCGCGGCGGCTGATTACTGGTTCGACACGAAATACAAACGCGCTTATATGAACAATTTTACGACGCTCATCCCGATCGAAAGGACGGGAAGTTTGCGTCAATCTCTGCGCCACGTTACCGAAATTCTCAAACAAGGCTACAACACGCTAATTTTTCCCGAAGGCACGCGCTCGACGACCGGCGAGATCGCCGAATTCAAACCGATCATCGGCTATCTCGCGCTGAACGAAAAAGTCGGCATTCTGCCCATCTACATCTGGGGAACTTTCGAAGCGTTTCCGAAAGGCATGACGATTCCCGCCAAAGACAGCATCGGCGCAAAAGTCGGCGCAAAGATCGGCAGGTTTTTGGAATACGAAGAACTCGCCGCGATGACCAAAGGCGTTCCGAACACCGAAGCCTACAGATTGGTTGCGGCAAGAGTCCAACACGAAATCGAAAATATGCGTGATAATAAACGCGACAAATTCGATGTGGCGGCGGTCAGAAAAAAATGGCGGGCTGAGAGAAGAAAAACGCGCAAACAAGAGCCGATTATTGATGAATGATAAGATAATCTTTACAGGTGAAATAAAATGATATTCAGACTCGGAGAATTATTTTGTGGCGCAGGTGGAATCGGACTTGGCGCAATTCAATCAAAAGCTCAAACCGACAAAGAAAGTTTTGAGATAGCTCACGTTTGGGCGACTGACTATGAAAAGTCGGCTTGCGAAACTTACCGTCAAAATCTATGTAACGGCGAAAAAGATTCGGTTATTTGTGAAGACATTCGGAAACTGGATTTTGAAGTTTTGGCAAAAATTTCCCCTGTTGATGCGCTAGCATTCGGTTTTCCTTGCAACGATTTTTCGATTGTCGGTGAGCAAAAAGGATTACACGGCGAATTTGCTCCGCTTTACCGCTATTGTATAAAAGCTGTTCAGAAATTTGAGCCAATGTTTTTTGTCGCGGAAAATGTTGGCGGTTTGAAAAATGCTAATGAAGGCAGAGCATTTAATCAAATCATGAAAGAGTTTCAAGATTGCGGATATAAAATATTTCCCCATCTTTACAAATTTGAAGAATACGGAGTTCCACAAGCACGCCACCGCGTAATCATTGTTGGATTAAGAGAAGACTTAAATTTAAATTTCAAAATCCCTTCTCCAACTTATCAAGTGAAAACGTGCAAAGAAGCAATCGAAATTCCGCCAATTGATAAGTTTGCACCAAATCATGAATTTACTGCTCAATCGAAACAGGTTGTCGAGCGTTTGAAATATACAAAAGCGGGCGAAAATGCGTTCACTGCGAATCTGCCGGAACATCTTAAACTAAATGTTCGCGGTGCAAAGATTAGTCAGATTTACAAAAGGCTAGACCCGACGAAACCTTCATATACAGTTACAGGAAGCGGCGGCGGCGGAACTCATGTTTATCATTGGTTGGAGAATAGGGCATTAACAAACAGGGAACGCGCACGGCTTCAAACATTTCCCGACGATTTTATTTTTTACGGTTCAAAGGAAAATGTAAGAAAACAAATTGGAATGGCTGTTCCGCCCGATGGGGCAAAAGTAATTTTTACGGCAATTCTGAAGACTTTTGCGAAAGTTAGTTACCAATATATCAAACAGAATATCGATATAAGTCAGATAAATTTTAGAGCTTTACAACAAAAATTATTTTAACGTATGCCAAGCAAACAATTCCTTAAAGATTTGGAAATAGTCAAAGAACATTTATCAGAACTTTCTGATTACGAAGTCGCGCAACTTCTTGATAAAGCGTTTAAAGGCGGAGAAATAAACGACACCGTTACGCTTTTGGATTGGATTGAAAGAGTAAGATTTGGACTAATAAAACTCGATGAAACCGATTATACAAATTCATTAGCGTATGCGCTTAAAGTTGCGCCAATTCTAGCTGGAACAGATTTCGGAACTACCCGACAAAGAGATTTAGGACAACTATGGACAGATACAGCTAGAGGATTTTTAGGTGAAATTGCCTTCGCCAAATTTGCGAAAGAGCGTTTTGGCATTGATTTGGTAATGGATTATTCGCTTAGTGAAGAACTTGAAATATATTTACCATCTGACGTTAAAGCAGTGATCCTTGATGGCAGAGAAATTCAAGTGAGTAAATCTGTCAGCATTAAAACCACAAAATTTAACGGCTTGTGGCTTGATATTCCGGGTTCTCAAATTACCCATTCGGATTATTTTGTTTTTGTGAAAACCGGCATTCCGAGAGAGCATTTTATCGGTTATCTCAAGAACATCAGTTTTTTGAAAGATAAACTATTTCCAAAAGCAGTTTGACAGAATACCTTCATTATACAATGATTTAATGGAATGTAATATTTTTTTAATTTTCTTGATGTTTATTGATGTTTTTCATTACACAATAAA
>JBGTRS010000533.1:0-3200 GCA_041940665.1 Pyrinomonadaceae bacterium
TTCGGGCTGACGGGAGAATTGAAAAATCCGATGTCAAAAAGATTTTTGAAGTTCTGGAAGAAAAAACGGTCAATGGACGAAAACTTCAGATCTATGCCGAGATCGAGGATTTCAAAATGACGGACTTATCCGGTGAAGCCCTCAAAGAAGATTTAAAACTCTGGCTAAAACATCCGGGCATTCTCCCGAACATCGAAAAAGCGGTGCTTTTGACCGACAGCAACTGGATCAGAAAGGCTTTTGATATCGAGTGTTTTTTGATTCCGACACTTGAGGGCAAAAGTTTTTCACGCGGCGAAAAAGATTTGGCGATGGATTGGCTGAAAACCGATCAACGCGAACCGGAACGGCTCGATCTGACCTTTTCCGAACTTGCTCAGATTTCGACCTTTAAGTTTGCCGGCGGAATCGCCGTCGGCTATCTGACGGCAAGTTTGTTCGGTTCGAAACAGCGGAAAGCACTCGGAACGGCCATTCTTTGCGGAACCATTTTAGGCGGCATTCCGCTCGGTCTAAAGGTCTTAAATAACAACCGGCGGTTGCTGAAAGGTTGTGACTGATCTTCCGGTCAGAACTATCTATCGGTTGATTCCGCGAGAACTTCGGCGACTGTGTTCAGAAGTTTTCCGCTGGTGAAAGGTTTGGCCAGAAATGCATTGACCTTTAGTTCGGAAGTTCTGTTTTGCTGAGCGGTGGTCAGACCGCTCGCCGCAATAATTTTTTGGCCGGGATCTATTTTCCGCAAAGCCCGGATCGTCGCCGCTCCGTCCATATACGGCATGGCCATATCGGTGATGACGAGTGCGACCTTTTCCTGCTGGGAATAGACGGCAATGGCCTCCGTTCCGTCCGCGGCGGTCACTGTCCGGTAGCCGTATCTTTCCAGCGTCGCCGAAGTTACGCGGCGGATATTTTCTTCGTCATCAACAATCAAAATAAGTTCGCCTTGGCCTTCGGGAAATGCGGACAGCACGTCTTCGGTAGTTTCCTCATGCGGAATTTCAACCGCCGGAAAATAGACCGCGATCTGCGTCCCCCGACCGGGTTCGCTGTAAGCATTGATAAAGCCTCCGTTGCTTTTGACGATGGACAGCGTTGTCGAAAGTCCCAAACCCGTTCCCTCGCCAACCTCTTTGGTCGTAAAGAACGGATCCCAGATCCGCTCGAGTGTTTCCGGCGTCATTCCACTGCCCGTGTCTTCGACCGTGATCAGAACATATTGTCCGGGTTTGGCAGACGGATTCATCTGGGCATAATGTTCATCAATCTCGACCTGTTCGGCCGAAACCCTGAGCGTCCCGCCGGCATCCTTCATCGCATCTTTGGCGTTGACCGCCAGATTCATCAAGACCTGATGCAGTTGGGTTGACTCGACCGAAACGAGCGGCAGTTGCGGCTTGATGTCATATTCGATCCTGATATTCTGCGGCAGAGTCTTTTTCCAGATGGCGATGAGTTCCTTGATCAAATAAGACACCTGAACCTGCTCGCCGCCGCCGGTCGAAGTGCCTCTCGCAAAGGTCAGTACCTGCTTGATGAGATCCGCACCGCGTTCCGTATTTTCACGGATGATCGAAAGCCACGGCAGACTCGATTCCGGCATTTCAAACTCCGCTTCGAGCATATCAACCGCCATCAGGATCGGCGAGAGGACATTGTTCAGATCATGGGCGATGCCGCCCGCGAGCGTCCCGATGGATTCCAGACGCTGTGCCCGCAAAAGCTGGTGTTCGGCCCGTTTCAGATCGCTGATATCGGTATTGACGACGAGAAAATAATCGGGTTTTCCGTCATCTTTACGAACCAGAGTCCAACGGCTGATGACCGTGATCTCGCGGCCGTCGCGGGTAAAATTCGGGGCTTCTTCCTGCCATTCGTCCGCTTTTTCCAAAACCGCCAAAGCCTGTTCGATAACCGTTTGATCGCCCTTGCAGACGACATCGCATATTTCTTTGCCGAGTACCTCTTCCGTTTTCCAACCATAGATTTTTTCGGCACCTTTATTCCAGTAAATTATCTTGTGGTTAAGATCGCAGACGAGGATCGCGTCCCGTGTCTTATCGAGCAGAGAGGCTTGCTGACGAATTCTTTCGTTTGATTGCTTTTGTTTGGTTATATCGTGGCGAACGGCGACATATTGATAAGGTTTGTTTTCTTCGTTGAGAAAAGGAATGATCGTCGTTGCAACCCAGTAGATCGAGCCGTCCTTGGCCCGATTGCAAATCTCGCCACGCCAGATCTCGCCGCTTGCAATGGTCTTCCACAGATCACAAAAAAATTCTTTCTCGTGATAACCGGAATTGATGATGCGGTGATCCTGGCCGAGAAGTTCTTTGCGTGAATACTTGGAAATCTCGCAAAATTTATCGTTGACGTAGGTGATCTTTCCGGTCTGATCGGTAAAGGCAACGATGGTTGATTGTGCCAATGCCCGCTTGATGTCGGCGAGTTCTTTGACGATTGATTCCGTGTCGTTTAAGGCAGAGTCACTCATTAAAAAAATCTACTCATTTCCCGCTGTTTTACTTTTTCGGGTTTCCTCTTCGTCTTTTTTCAAACGGTAGCGAATCTGATCGCGGGAAATACCCAGAAGTTTTGACGCTTGAGTTAAATTTCCGCCCGTGCGTTCAACGGCTTGTTTAACGAGCATTAATTCGACATCCTGCAAAGAAATGCCTTCGGCGGGCAGACGAAATTCGGAAATTTCCACGCTCCCCGAACCTCCGCCGACCAGATCGGCCGGAAGGTGTTCGGTCGTCACGAGTTCGCCATCTTCGAGGATCGAAGCCCGTTCGATGACGTTTCTGAGTTCGCGGACATTTCCCGTCCATTCGTAATTTCTGAAAATCCGCTCGGTTTCTTTTGATAAACCCCGCAATTTTTTTTCACCTCTGCGTTTTTGATTGGTTTTTTCAATATAATAATTTGCAAGTAAGGGAATATCATCTTCGCGTTCCCGCAGGGGCGGAATATCAATCTGAATAATGGATAAACGGTAGTAGAGATCGAGCCGGAAATTGCCTTCGGTGCTTTCTTTTTTAAGATCGCGGTTGGAAGCGGCAACGACTCTTAGATCAACCGGAATCTCCTTCAACCCGCCGATCCGCCGGAATTTTCCGTCTTCGAGAACCCGTAAAAGTTTTGCCTGTAATGATACGTCCATCTCGCCGATCTCGTCGAGGAAAAGCGTGCCGCCGTCG
>JBGTRS010000534.1:0-3199 GCA_041940665.1 Pyrinomonadaceae bacterium
GCACGGCGTATTCGCTGAACTTGGCCCGCACCTCGTTGAACGTGCTGACGGGATCGGTCTTCTGCATAATGTTCCAGACCTTCTGCAGATGCGAGGGATTATCCGCCACCTCTTTCATCAAACTGTCGGTATGGATATCGGCGGTTTCCGTACCGCTTGAAATAAGCGAATAAAACGGACGGACGAGAACGTGATTTCGCCCGACCTGCGGATCGGCCACTTCGTCAACGATGATTTCTTTTAAACCTCTGCGAATTACTTGTTTCATAAAAAATTTTTGATTTGTGAATAAAGATTTTATAGATATGTTTATAAAAAGGGTAGGTTTTTCGGCAATTTTTTGACCGAAGCCATTTATAAAATCGCACGAAAAGGGCTTGTTTGTCAATGTTTTGCAAAATTTTGTAACTTCTATGAAATAAAAGACTTTTTATCTTTTAACATACTTATCTTTCCAACAAATTTTGATAAAGTGAAATGATATTTTTTAACCTGATTTCCGTCGAAAATTTTTCTTCAACCCTTTTTCTTCCCGCTTTTCCCATTTCTACGGCTTTTTCGGGATTTTCGAGCAGTTCCGATAAACGTCCTGCCAATGCTTTATCATCGTTCGATTCGATCAAAAAGCCCGTTTCTCCTTCGATAACGGCTTCCGAAGCACCGCCGACATTCGTGGCGACGACCGGTTTTGACAAAGCCATATATTCAAGGATCGAATTGGAAAAACCTTCGGCGGTTGAAGTCAGAACGCAAATTTCCGAAATTGAAAGCAGTTCGGGAACGATCCGGCAACGGTTTATAAAGTGTGTTTTACCGGCGATTTCCAGATTTTTCGCCATCTTTTCCAGAAGACTTTTCCGCTCGCCTTCGCCGGCGAAAACGAAATGTGTCTCGGGAAATTTTTCTTTGAGCCGCTTCGCCGCCCGCAGAAGCATCGGCTGATTTTTGACCTCATGGCGGAGGTTCGCCACCATCGTGATGAATCTGATGTTGTCATCCGGCGGTAAATTCAAAATTTCGCAGATTTTTTTTCTGTCGGTTTCGTTCGGTTTTAGTCTTTCGAGGTCTAAACCGTTGTAAGTAATTTCGATCTTTTCGGCGGGAATTTGTCTTTCGGTCAAATAATCTTTAACCGCTTCGGCATTGACCGTGACCGCGTCGGCGAGTTTGAAAATAAATTTTTCGAGGCGGTCTTGATTATTTGAACGCATTCCGCCGGTTTCGCGTTTGGAAGCGATCTTGACGGGAATCCGGGCGTAACGTGCCGCTAAAATGCCGAAAACATTGGTGTAAAAATCGTGGGTGTGAACGATTTCGATCTTGTTTTCCGTCAAAAATTCGGCACATCGGCGGATTTGATTAAGAAAGTTAAGTTCGAAAAAACTCGTCAGTGAAAATTCGGGAATTTCCGTTAAACCGATCTCTTCGAGTTCATTCAGTAAAACGCCCTCTCTATTCATAGTTGCCGTAAAGACATTAAAGGTGTCGTCCGCGTGCAAAAGTTTGACGAGTTGAACGGTCTGGCGTTCCGAACCGCCCTGATGAAAACTGCCGATAAATTGTAAGACATTTTTTGACATCGAGAAGAATTTTTAACGCAATGACGCAACGATGCAAAGGTATTTTTAATGAGGAATTCTTTTTAAAAACTTTGCGACCTTGCCGCTTTGCGTTAAAAAATATTTACAAATCAAATCTCCGGCGTATTTTTCAAGATATAGGTCTTTGAATTTTTTTGCGGCAGGGAAACGCTGAAAACGCTTTGAGATGTTCGCACGTTCAGTTTATTGCCGAACCGGCGGGCGACGGCGAACTCCAGATTTTTCGGATAATTTATAATTTCCCGGCCGGTGAGCGAAAAATTGGTGCCGTTGATCAAAACGAATTCTTCCGGCAGTTTGTCGCCCGGAACGATTCTTGCCCAGAGAAACTGAAAATCGGTGTTAAAAAATTCGGTTCTGACGATCTGTTCCGTATCGGCAAAAACGAGTAAATCCCTGTAGCCGCGGTAATTTACGACAAACGCCCGGCCGCCGATGACCTCCGTTTCAAACACCTGCGGTTTTTCAATGCCCGCTTCCGTCGGCAAAATAAACGTAAAAAATTCCTGCGGGCCGATGCCTTTGGAAATAAACCGCATGAACGGTGCGTTTGTCCGTTCACCGTAACAACTCGAGACCCAGGATTCCTTGCGTTGCCAACTGCCGTTATCGCCGAAGGTAAAAAGCCGGACGCCGACCCCGTCTTGCGGCTTTTCGCTGACGCACGAGATGCCGTCTTCCGGATTCTCGACCGACGGATTCGTTTCCGTTTTGAAATGAAAATTCTGCTGATAACTATGTTCGCCGACGGTTTTGACAAAATCCCGCAAGATCCAGTAATCGTTTTTCAAAAACAGAATGCTCCGCGTGCAATCGGCGGGCGAACTTTCCAATTTGCGGTAACCGTTGTGCGTCGCTTGAAAATAATCGAAGCGGTCTTCGGAAAGCCAGTTTTCAAGCCGGGTCTCCGCCATCGTTTCCCAATCGAATTTGCCGCCGAACGCGGAAGAGGATTTTTCATCGATCGTCAAAGTGTTATGGGCGATGCTCGAACGGAAATAATCGCGTAATTCCTTTGATTTGTGATAGGTATAGGTTCCCGAATCAACCAGGAGCGTGCGGCCGCCGACGGCCAATTCAAACGAAAGCGAATCGGCGTGGCCGTGGCCGCCCTTTAAGGCACCGATTTCGCCCGCATCCACGACCAGAAAATTGTCCGCGTCCGTCCAGCCGTCCCGCATCACGTAATAACCGCCTTCGGGAAATGCTTTTGATTTGGCGGCGGGTTTAATCGGTTGCACCGTTTCAAATCCCTTGATTCCGGTCGTCCCCAAAAGCCATAAAATTTCCTGCGAAGTTTCCTTACCGATAAATTTGTAATCGCCGCGTTTAAAGAGCACCGCACCGAGCGAAAGAGTTCCGCGAAAATTCGTCGGTTTATCAGTTGTCAGAGGCAGTAAGCGTCCGCCGTCGTCATCGCCGATGTGCGGCGTCGTTCCGTCAGGCCGGGTTACGAACATCAGAAAATCGAGCAAACTTTGCGTTTTTGAATAAGTCTTTTCCTTTGAATCCGGTTCGAAGGTCTCCGCATCCAATTCTTTCAAGATCAAAAAATGCAGATAAAAATCCGCCGTGTAGCGTTGATACCAGGTTGATTG
>JBGTRS010000535.1:0-3196 GCA_041940665.1 Pyrinomonadaceae bacterium
TTTGGGAATCTATCGAACGGGCAAAGGTTTATAAAAGTCTCCAAAAATCTCTGGAACGCGAAAAGGAAGCAAGGCAGTCCGCCGAAGAAGCCAACAAAATCAAGGATGAATTTTTAGCCACGGTTTCGCACGAACTCCGCACACCGCTCAACGCGATCCTCGGCTGGGCGAGTCTTTTAAGAAGCGGAAAACTCGAAGGCGAGGCGGAACAGCGGGCGATCGAAACGGTCGAACGCAATGCCCGTTCGCAGTCGCAACTGATTGACGATCTTCTGGACATTTCCCGCATCATTACCGGTAAGTTGCGGCTCGAGATCCAGACGCTCGAACCTTCCGGCTTTATCGAAGCCGCGGTTGACGCCATCCGACCGGCGGCGGATGCGAAAAGAATACGTTTGCAGGTTCTGCTCGACACAGAAGCCGGACCGATCTCCGGCGACGCCGACCGCCTTCAACAGGTTTTGTGGAATCTTTTGAGCAACGCCGTTAAATTCACGCCGAAAGGCGGGCGTGTGCAGATACGGCTCGAACGGGTTAACTCGCATCTTGAAATTACGGTCAGCGATACGGGCAAAGGAATCGATCCGCAATTTCTGCCGTTCATCTTCGACCGCTTCCGGCAGGCCGATCAGACGACCACACGCAGACAGGGCGGGCTCGGGCTCGGGCTGTCCATCGTCCGGCAGTTGATCGAAATGCACGGCGGATCTGTCCGGGCGGAAAGCGACGGAGAAGGACAAGGAAGCAGTTTTGTCGTCAGTCTGCCGAGATTGGTCGCGGCCAATCGGATCGAAAAAGAAGAGCGGCATCATCCGACGCTTTCAAAGGACTTTGTTTCGCTGGAGGATGCGGCCGAATTGACGGGAATGCGTATCTTGGTGGTTGATGACGAGCCGGACGCCCGCGAACTTCTCAGGGAAATTCTGCAATCCTGCGGCTCGGTCGTCGCTATGGCGGGTTCGGCGGCTGAAGCCCTCATCGAGATGGAAAGGGGCGAGTTCGATGTTCTCATCAGCGATGTCGGAATGCCGCTCGAAGACGGATATACATTAATCAAAAAAATACGCGAAATGCCTGCGGCTAAAGGCGGAAGAATTCCGGCGATCGCTCTGACCGCTTACGCCCGCGTAGAAGACCGCGTTAAGGCTTTAAAAGCCGGTTTTCAGATACATATTCCGAAACCGGTCGAGCCGGTCGAACTGATCGCGGTCGTCGCTAGTCTGGCAAACGGTCTCAAGCCGGATGAAGACACTTCCGTGTAGGCGTTTCCGGTAAAAGAATTATTCGCTGATAATTCGCGGCTGATTTTATTTAACTTCTGAAGTTACGCAAGGAGTCGTAAACATAGTAAATTGCTTATTTTCCGGTTATTCTACATAACGGTATGGTTGTTTTCCGGAGTCATCAAAGATGACCTCAGATAATAGCCTGCGGCGTCAGCCGTAGGTTTGATTTTGAAATAAGAGTAAAGCTGTCGAAGACTGCGACAGACATCTATCAGCCGCCCTTGTTCAAGGGCTTTGTCGAAATGCTCAACTTACTTCGCTACACTTGGGGCTAAAATCTGTTGTCAGATTCGCCGACTGCAAAATGAGTTATTAATAACTAAACTGAGATGATAAGTTATGAAATATCCATAGTTAATTCACTTTGTGTAATTTCAGTTAACTTCGGAAACATTCAGAAGTTTTGCGTAATCCTTAAAGAATTGAAGTTTTGCAGAATCAAGGGTTTCCTTAACATTGGCGAGCTTGAATTCAAACCCGGAAGCTTTACCGAAATCTTTGATCAGTTCCGCATCAATTTCCCAGCAAAGATTTTCAAAAACTTTTCGTCCCTTGACCTCGGTCGAACGGTCGGCTTCACCCAAATTGATCGTTTCGCCGTCGAGCAAGAGGGTTAAATTCCGCTCGGAGGCGAAATAGAATTGTTTGCTCTGCGTATTGATGCAGAGCGTCGAACGGACGCTTCTGTCTTCGATGCCGTCAGTGGCGAAAAGCGTCGAGATCGCGAATTCAAATTTTTTGAACTGTTTTTCAAGCGGCGTTTTCGGTTCGAAAATGTCGAATCTGACCTCGGCTTTGGTGACGTATCTGGCGGAATCGTAAAGGACGGAATAACTTTCAGAATTCGTGAATGTCTTTATTTCATTCCGGGCATCTTCGAGCGTTTTTACCTGCGAAAAAACGCCGGCGGCAAAAATAAAAATAAGCGAAATCGTCAGCAAAAATCTATTCATCATCGTCATCATTTTCCTTTTTCAGGAGTTCGTAAACAGCCGCCATTTCCTTGTGCGGTTCATTGGCCGTCTGGACAACCGTTCCGTAAGAACAGGCCGCGAACAGTAGCATAAATGAGAAAGTAAATATCTTGAATTTCATAGATTTAATTTTACCACAGCGACACAGAAGACACAGGGAAAAGAAAGAATATAAAGTTGGGAAAAATAGTAATTTACGTTACGAGGTTTGTTTTCTGAACTTTTGATAGGCTTTATAAAAACGTTCCGAATCTTTCAGGACATAAACTTGCCGCGGATTTCCCGCCCCGTTGATTTGTGAATAATCCTTAATAAAATCCGTACCGCTCCATGAAGGATAGGTCGGATCGAGTTCAATGAGAAAATTGCTAAATTCCACCAATTCACTCTCGGACATTTCAATGCCGTAACGCACCCGAAAAGTGTCTTGAATATGGCGGTCAATGTGATTTATGCCTTTTATATCTTTTAAGAACATAGTTCTGTAATAACTCACATCTTTCTTGGTAAAGCCGGGCTTCTCGACCCGTTCGACGGCACGCTCAAAAGCATCAACCGTCCGTTTTCCCATATCCGTTCCCCTTAATCTGAAATCGAATCTATCGATATCGTGAGCCATTCTCTGAACCGTACTAAAACGCAGGTTGTCACACCGGAAATCATCCGGTGCCCGGAAGGAATTGTTTATATGCTCGATCAAGACAGGTAATGCTTCGTTTCCCGTCTGACGGATTCGTTTTTCGATCGAATCCTGGTAATCGGCCACTTCTTTATAAGTGCGAAAGGCGGAAGGATGACTTTCTATCAATTCGTCAATTAGTTGACGCGGAGACATTGAGGCTATTGAGGCTTCTGATTTGGGTTCATATTTTTTTTCAAAGCAATCAGCATTTGAATGAGTCGGACTTGTCGTCAATTTCTCATTTCCCGACTCCA
>JBGTRS010000536.1:0-3193 GCA_041940665.1 Pyrinomonadaceae bacterium
GATTCCGCTTTCTTTCTTTCTAGGTCAGAATGTTTTTTCTGGTTTTTATTTTGAAATCCGATCATTTCAATTCTCAAATTTTATTTCAATCTGCAATTTATTCCGACCTAAAAAAAATAAAAAAATGCTTGCCTTTAGTTGTTAAAAACAGGTTACACCCTATTTTAATATTTGAAGTTAAATTGAATTGAGTTACAATATCAGAATTAAGATAAATCAATTTGGGTTTTGCTCTC
Organism: Pyrinomonadaceae bacterium; assembly: GCA_041940665.1. Classification (GTDB taxonomy): domain Bacteria; phylum Acidobacteriota; class Blastocatellia; order Pyrinomonadales; family Pyrinomonadaceae; genus Aridibacter. Next base: position 237 of record JBGTRS010000536.1, read on the forward strand.
GCATCATTAGTTTAAACTAAGTATAATTTTGTTGGATTTGTAATGTTTATTTGTATTGACAGATAGTAACAGGAAGATAAAAAAGCGGATAATTATCTCGGGTATAATTTATCAATGCAATTTATCTTTAGTTTTTAGAGAGATTTAACCTCTATGATGGGATTTTCATCGCTAAAAAAATTAGTAACCGAATCAATGGCGATCGATATGGGAACGGCGAATACGATCATCGCGGTGAAAGGCCGGGATGTGGTTTTCGACGAACCGTCGCTTCTGGCGGTAAATGAATTGACCGAAGAGATCGTCGCTTTCGGGCGTGAAGCGGCGGAAATGCAGGGCCGCGAGGGCCGCGATATTGTCGTTCTAGCTCCTTTGAGCGGCGGTGTGGTGGCCGATTTTGAACATACGAAGAAAATGCTCGCTTATTTTGTCCGGCAGGCGAAAACGGGCGGTTCGCAGGTTTCCCGTCAGGCCGTTATGAGTATGACCTCCGATGTCACGCACGTCGAGCAGAGAGCCTTGCTGAATGCGGCGGAAGAAGCATCCATCGGCAAGGTTTATATGATGGAAGAAGGTTTGGCCGCCGCGTTCGGGGCCGGCGTCATTTCAACCGATAAGCGGGCTTCGGCGGTCGTGGACATCGGGGCGGGAACGACCAATGTGGCGATCGTCACCAAAGGCACGATCGCACATTCGCGTTCGGTCAGGATCGGAAGCGATGAGATCAACACGGCTTTGATAACTCACTTGCGTCGTCACCGCAGTCTGCAGATCGGCGAAGAAACGGCGGAAAATCTGAAAAGAACGTTTCTCTCTGCCGTCAGTCCCGAACAGCCCGAAAAAGAGGCTCAGGTTCGCGGACGCGACCTGCAGACGGGAAGTCCGAGTGCCGTGCAGGTGACAGCCGGCGAGGTTTATCCGATCGTTGAAGAGATCGTCCAGAAAATCGCCAGAGTCGTGCAAGACACGCTGACCGAACTTCGTCCCGAAATTGCGGCGGATATTTACGATCGCGGAATACTTCTGACGGGCGGCGGAGCGTTGTTGGACGGACTCGACCAATATATCCGCAACTTTGTCAATCTGTCGGTGATTATTCCCGATGAGCCGCGGTATGCGACCGTTCGCGGTCTGGTGAAAATGTTCGACGAACCCGAACTGCTCGAAAAAGTTTCGCGGAACGAACTCAACATTCTGCAAAATGCCGAAGTTCCTTTTGAAGCGTAATTGGAGATAGGGAAATAGGGAGAAGGGGAGAACGGGAGATTTGCTTTGACAATTCCCCTTCTCCCTTTTCCCTTTGCTCCCCTTCTTAAATTCTATGAAAAGCCTGTTCGCATTTTTCAAAAAACAAGTCACCCTCGCCCATATTTACGGAATTCCCGTGCGGATCGAATACAGCTGGTTTTTTGTCTTTGCGGCTTTGATCTGGCTGAGTACGGTCAGCATTCCCGATGCGTTGGTCGCGGATATTGCGGTTAAATTCTTTCTCGGGGCGAGTGCGATTCTCGTTCTTTTTCTTTCGATCTTTCTGCACGAATTTTCTCACGCTTTTGTCGCCCGCCGCGAAGGGATCGAGGTTTTGGAAATTCTGCTGCATCCGTTCGGCGGCTTGGCAAGGCTTCGCCGCGAACCCGACACGCCGCAAAAAGAGTTCCGCATCGCCATCGCCGGACCGGTGGCCAGTTTTATCATCGCCTTTGTTTTTCTGGGCTTGTGGTTACTGACCGATGCGGAATCAAAAAACATCTTATCGCCGCTTTTCTTCATACTTTTTTTGCTCAACCTGCTTCTGGCGGTCTTTAATCTTTTTCCGGGTTATCCTCTGGACGGCGGCCGGGTTCTGCGGGCTTTTTTATGGAAACGCGGAACGGATTTAAATGAAGCGACGGTCTTAACGGGCAAATTCGGTCAGATCATCGCCGTCTCGTTAATGGTTTTCGGTCTGGTCATAATTTTTATCAGCGGCGATCTCATCACGGGTGTCTGGACGATTCTGATCGGTCTGTTTCTTTTCGATTCGGCATTCGGGATCATCCGCCAGGTGAACAATTTCGAAAATCTCATTGTTGAAAACGTGATGGAATTGCCCGTCTCCGTAAAACCCGAATCGAGCGTAATGCAGTTTGTTGACAATATTCTGCCGCTTCATCGGCAGACGGTTTTTCCGGTGGCCGAAAACCGTCAGCTTTACGGGTTTTTATTGCTTGACGATCTGAAAAGCAAACTGCCGAAAGAAAAATGGCACATGACAAAGGTGCGTGAAGCGATGCGTCCCGTCCGGGAAGATTTTTTTGTCGAAACGGACACTTCCGTTACCGAGGCGATCGAATTGTTAAAGATAAACCAGATCGGTGCGTTGGGGGTTTTGGACGGAAACGGACACTTCGTCGGTTTCTTAAAACGCGGAAGAATCCGGCGGAGAAGTTGAAGATGTAATTCGTAATTCGTAATTCGTAATTCGGTTTTCACCACCTGTTAACGAGCATTTAACAACCAGACGTTATTACAAATCACGTATGACGAATTACGTATGACGAATAAAAAAACATCCGCAAGGCTCAAATTCTGCATCATAAATTTTTCAAGCAAATTTTTTTCTTGAAAAAGAAGTAACAGGCAAAAACGAAAATTTGTATGATATTCTTGTAAAGGGAAGTTCGGTTTCCCGATAAGGGATTTTTTACATCCGATTTTTATGGACTTTAATGATTACATTCCGGCTTGGACAACAGTGCGTTCCGTGCTGGACATCACGATTGTATTTATTATCGTTTATGTCGTTCTGAGGCTTTTGCGTGGAACCCGGGCTGTGCCGACGGTAGTTGGAATCGTCATACTTGCTCTGCTGTATTGGCTGGCAGTTTCGCAGGAACTCGCTACGCTTGAATTCGTTCTTCGTTCAGCCGTTGTTTTTTATCTGCCGTTTTTGATAATCGTTTTGTTTCAATCGGAGA
>JBGTRS010000537.1:0-3192 GCA_041940665.1 Pyrinomonadaceae bacterium
CAGGAAAAATTCCACTTCGGTTTTGTCGTTGACGAACACGGCGGCATCGAAGGCATCATTACACTTGAAGATCTATTGGAAGAAATTGTCGGCGAAATCGCCGATGAATACGACGAAGAGGTCGCCGAACAGATTCACAAACAAAAGGACGGAAGCTATGTCCTCGACGGCGGTCTGGCGGTGCGTGATCTCAACCGCAAACTGGGTTTGAACGTTCCCGTTTCCGAAAGCTACACGACCATTGCCGGATTCCTGATGAGCGAGGCCGGACAAGTTTTGCAAAAAGGCGAAAGCGTTCCGTTTAACGGTCATACTTTCAAGATCGAAGAGGTTGACCGCCGGCGGATTTTGAAAGTGCGGATGGAGAAAAGTAAGTGAAATAGGAACGAATGATGTGGGACATGGGACGAGAATTCATTTAAAATTTTCGTCCTTTTTTATTTACAAATATCTTAATTTCCGTTTCACTTATCCCTCGTCCCTTGTCCCTTGTCCCTTTTCAAGTTAAATTTATGGTTTTAGTTTTATCAAAATTATTTTAGGAGCAATTTACTTAAAAAATGAGTTTAATAGAAGATATTTGGGCAAGAGAGATCTTGGATTCACGCGGAAATCCGACGGTCGAGGTTGAAGTTACATTGGCCACGGGCGAAACGGGACGGGCGGCCGTGCCGAGCGGAGCTTCGACGGGCGAGAATGAAGCCGTCGAATTACGCGACGGCGACGACGAGCGTTATTTGGGAAAAGGCGTGCAGAAGGCGGTTGAAAACGTCAATGACAAGATCGCCTATGATCTCAAGGAATACGACGCCCTCGATCAGGCTTTGATAGACGAAACTCTGATCGCTCTGGACGGCACGGAAACGAAATCCGAACTCGGGGCGAACGCACTTCTGGCTGTTTCGCTGGCAACGGCGAGAGCCGCCGCTAAATTTTTGCATCTGCCGCTTTACCGATACATCGGCGGCACGAACGCCAAAACTTTACCGACACCGATGATGAACATCATCAACGGCGGTTCACACGCCGATAACAACGTGGATTTTCAGGAATTTATGATTATGCCCGTCGGGGCGGAAAGCTTTTCGGAAGCTCTTCGCTGCGGTGCGGAAGTTTTTCATAACCTCAAAAAGGTTCTTTCATCCCGCGGATATTCCACGGCGGTCGGCGACGAGGGCGGTTTTGCACCGAACCTGAAATCGAACGAAGAAGCGGTCGAAACGATTCTGGAAGCGATCGAAAAAGCGGGTTATCAAGCGGGCGAAGAAATTCTGATCGCCCTCGATCCTGCTTCAAGCGAATTTTACCGCGACGGCAAATACGTTTTTCACAAATCAGATAACCGCGAACTCACGAGCGAAGAAATGGCGGATTACTGGATTGACTGGACGGAAAAATATCCGATCATTTCCATCGAGGACGGAATGGCGGAAAATGACTGGGACGGCTGGAAATATCTGACCGAACAGGTCGGCAAAAAAGTCCAGCTCGTCGGCGATGATCTTTTTGTGACGAATACGAAATTTCTGCAACGCGGAATTGATGAAGGTGCCGGAAATTCTATCTTGATCAAAGTCAATCAGATCGGCACTTTGACCGAAACTCTCGATGCCATCGAACTGGCGAAAACGAACAATATGACCGCCGTCATCTCGCATCGTTCGGGCGAAACGGAAGACAGCTTTATCGCCGATTTGGCCGTTGCCACCAACGCCGGACAGATCAAAACCGGCTCGCTTTCGCGTTCGGATCGCATCGCCAAATACAATCAATTATTGCGAATCGAAGAAGATTTAGGCGATTCCGCAAGATACTTGGGACGCAAATCTTTTTATCAGATAATAGATTAATTTTTCTTGCCCGCGAATTTACGCGAATAAACGCGAATAATAGATATAAAATATTTTCTTTATTCGTTCAGATTAGTGTAATTCGCGGGCATTTTTTATAATTGAGAAATTAAAAAGGTAGTTTAGAAAGTTGGCGGGAATTAAAAAGAAGTTAAAAAATAAATTTTTTGAGTTAAAAAGGGATTTCGGAAAGATCGGATTTTGGGCAGTCTTTGCCTTGGTGATGCCGATCATCGGTTTATCGGTTTTCCTCGGCGTGATCTATCAGGTCAGCCCTTGGCTTGAGGCAAATCCCGAGATCGGCGTTCCGGCTTTTATCATCACGATTTCGGTGATGTCGGGACTGGCGATCCTGCCGACCAATATCGTCGGGATGACGAGCGGCTGGGCGTTCGGTTTTCCTGTCGGTCTGGCGACGATGCTCGCCGCGATCGGCGGAGCGGTAGCCCTCAACTTTTTTATTTCCCGCCGTTTAGCCGGAAAAAACTTCGATCAGATTATCAAAGAGAAACCGAAACTCAGAGTGATTCACCAGGCCTTGCTCGACGGTAATATGTACAAGGTCATAATCATTATCGCTCTGCTCAGGATTTCGCCCGCAACTCCTTTTGCCGCCACCAATTTTATGATCTCGGCTTCCGGCGTCTCGATGAAATCATATCTTTTGGGAACGGTTCTCGGCTATCTGCCCCGCACCTCCGCGACTGTTTTTGTCGGTTCGAGTTTGAGCCGGCTTAATTTTGAACAACCGAGAGAAACGTGGCTCATCATTTTAGGAATCCTCGCCACGATCCTCGCCACGATCATCATCACCGGGGTTTGCTTTATTTGCCTTAATTGGTTTAACAGCGACAAGCCGTTTAAAGAGGGAAGGCGTATGTCGAGTAACACAAGGTCAAAGTTCTCCTCAAGCACAGCTTGTAATCCAGCGTTACCGTCACTTTCGTGGCGAGTGTCAAATCCTCGAGACTGCAACAGCTGTGTGATTTGTTCACTTAACGTCGCGTCATCTTCAACAATGAGTATTTTATATGCCATAAATAAATTGTAACACGCAGAAAAAAAATAAATCTAGTTTTTATTGAATATATTGTTTAGGGAATAACAATAAATTAATGATTAATTGTTTCTATTTCTATATATTCTGGTTCAGACAATGAATTCTTCACTCAATATCATCATCCCATCCTGGGTTATCAAGATCATTGTCATCTTCATTAAAGGACGAGTTAGGGTCTCTCTTATAGGTTGATGTGTGGGATCTAGTGAAGTCTTTTAATTCTGATTTCGCGTATTCGAAATATATGAGTCCTCCAAAGTATACATGGAAAAGAATATCTGC
>JBGTRS010000538.1:0-3183 GCA_041940665.1 Pyrinomonadaceae bacterium
CACCAGCCGAATTATTTTGGTACCCTCAGGAAGATAACATCCTAATGAAGACGTACAAATCGATTTTTCGTGTCTTGGGTGAAAATGCCGACGCCGGTAAATATAAACAAGGCGAGAGAAAAACAGTATCTTACACACCGAAAGCATATCTCCACAGCATCTTGATTTATGGATTGGATGGAGTTGAAAGCGAAGGAATGGCGGATACGTTTGAAAAATTGGATGTCGGCGATTACAACAAAATGATCAAAAAAGCCGCCGCTTCAAACGAAGCCTGGGTTAAAATGCCGATGTTCGTTATTGCCAATTTGCTTGAACCCTTTTTTGAAATGAAATCGCGGAACATCGAGATGGTTTCAAAATTTGCCGATGTGACGGATGATCTGACAGTTATAGTAACGGATGACGGTTATGCCGATGATTCGGTTCGCGGTGCACAGTATAAGTTCAATCTGAAACTAAACGAGCAAGGCGTCTGGCAGGTAATTTCCGCCGAAAAAGCCCACCGTTGCCGGGAAGGTCGCGGACATCAGGATTATTCGACCGCACCTTGTCTATAGGAGCCGAAAAAAACTTTGTAGCAATATGATTTAGATACAATTCAAATAGCTTTCTTTTAGTAGCTTCATCATATCGGGTTTAATTTCAAAAAAATGTAGTTTTTCTTAAAATAACATTCTGCATTCCTTTCGAATGTAGAATGTTATTTTTGTCAAAATACCACTTTCACTTACCTTTAGCTTTGGCGTTAGCTTGTTTCGCCTCCTCTGCCAATTTCTTGCCTTCCGGAGTTGAAAACGGGAAGTAATCCAGAACGTCATATTCCCAAACGTTCGTTGGGAATATGACGACGAGTTCGGCGACCTCATCATCCAGATTTTGGAAAGAATGCGGCATCATCGGCGGAATGTTGACGATGTAAGGTCCATCCATAACAAATATCTTGTCGCCGAGTGCATAGAGAACCTTTTGCCCTTTCAAAAGCACGTGTGATTCTTCGCCATTGTGTGTATGCATCGGCGGAGCACCGCCCGGTGCCGTATATGTGATGCCGATGGTCAGGTTGCGGTAGCCGTGCCTTTGTCCTTCCATCACGTGAACATATTCTCCGGGTCCCGGATTGATTACGTCTAAATCACTTTTTGAAAGTGCAAAGTCTTTTATTTCGGTCATCGCCGGTTTATCGAATACTCCGGGGACTCTCCGGGTTTCGAGAACCTTGTGCGAGTGGTGCTGGGCGTGCAGTTTTTGCTTTGCTTCATCAACATCGATGATCAACTCACCGTGTTCAAGTTTTTCTCCCGGTTTTGCATCGGCGGAAGAATAAGTTACGGTCGGTTCCGGCGGTAAGGTCGGTTTCTCAGTCGTCTCAGTTTGAGGAGATTGGTTGGTTTCTGTGTTAGGCGGAGTGGTATCGGCAGTGCAGGCTGAAAGTAGCAAACCGATTCCCGCTGTGCTAATAAGCATTTGCAGTTTCGTAATCATATTGGTGTCTCCTTTTTAGCTTTTAATACACTGATCTCAGGATGAGATTTCCAAGACAAAACATTTCAAGTCCGCACGTCCTAAAATCAAACAAATAATTGAATTGACATCAGCAGTTTCAAACTTTGAAAACTGACCTGTCGGAATTAACGGCTTTGTCAGCTTAGATTTTTAATAATAAATCCGGAAAAGTCGTCAAATGTTGCCTAAAATATCACAGTTTTATCGAAACGGCAGTTTTTCAATTTACCGGAAGACCAAAAACTCCATCTATTAGCTGAAGCTAGTGGCAATCGATGGGAAACCGATCGGCATTACCTTTAGGACACTACCAAAACTCTTTTCAGGGCGTATCTGCATAATCGAGTTCATAAGTCCGGTTCATATTACAGGTCGTGCCTTGCTCTGAAACGGTCGAGGTCAGTTCGCCCGTCAGCCGTTTTTCGTTTGTGACATCGAGCGTAAAATTGATGATCATCGGGATGCCGCTCTGTGAACCGCCGACCGAACCTTTGTATGTGCATTGCGGTGTCCGGCGGAATATGATCGTCGCTTCGTCATCGGTCATCCCTTCGGCAACGAGAGTCGCACAATCATTTTGAGCTTTGATCGTGCCTCTGGTTGTTGCGGGTTTGAGCGGATGGGTCATCGAGAACGTCCCGCTGCAAGCCATCGTGCCCGCGTGGTTTTTTACATTCCAATTGCCCTCCAGAGGACATACGCAGGGCGGGGCGGTCGAGAGGATGAATTTGCATGTAACCGTTTCATTCGGATCGTTTTTAAATGTAGCTTGGCGGTTTTCCAGATCGCCTGTGCTCGGATTATTGCTCTGACTGTCATCACAGCGGACGGCAATTAGCCGGTAGCCGAGATCGGTAATTGACGGATCAATATAGTCGAGGGTGGATACATTAGTTGCCTGTGACAAATTCGCTACGCTCAGAGTCCGCACCGGAGCAGGATCGTTGGGGCCGCAGTTATTCAAAATGATCTCGCCGGACGGCACTCCCGTAAAACGCAGACGGCCGCCGTTGCAAAGATTGGGTTCGGTGACGACCTCGACAATTGCCGAAGCGTTCATCGAAGCTTTGGAAGACAAATCTTCTTCCGTCAGCCTCGCATCAGTTTCGGAAACCTCCGTTTCAAAGTTCTTATCAGCTTCCGCGGTCTTAACAAAGGTCAAAACGGCCGCCGCGATCGTCACGGTTATGACAGCAAAAACCAGCAAACCTATTGCGTTTCTCGTAATGTTTTTAACATACATTATTTTCCTCCTTCTTTCGTTGATAAAGTTTGACTTCAAATCCGATATTTAAGCGAAAACCTGTAAATTAATGACAATAATTATAGCAGATGGATAAATAACGCTTGTAAATGGATATTTTCGGAGGTTTTATTTAAGAAATATTTATGCTCTTATGTATGAGGAGATAAATTCGTTTTATTCGCTTTCCGATCTGGCGGGAACGGTTGATTCCGAATGTTGATTAAAAGGTTCGGTCAGCATTTTCCGTAAAGTAATCTCATTTGTTTCATCATACTCCCGGACACCGATGGTAATTCGTTTCTGCGGAATGTCGTTGCGGAATGTTCCGTGCAGAAAATCCCAGAGGGTCAAACCGCTCGACCAATTAGAATTCATTTCATCCTCAACGACCGAATGATGAATGCCGTGAAGTCTCGGCGTAACGATAAATT
>JBGTRS010000539.1:0-3180 GCA_041940665.1 Pyrinomonadaceae bacterium
AGAAGAGTTGAAATATTTGTTGATTTGCTAAGTTATATTGGTGGTCTTATAAGGTCTATTCATGCCGGTTCCATTATATTAATCTATATCTTTACTTATTATTTCATCATGCCAATCTCATGTTACTTATCAAGCTTATATGGCGTGAAACTCTTGTTTTGATTCGTTTGATTTAAGTGAAACAGCTTGGGGCTCATTTTACCTTGCTTAAAGAAATCATAGTTAGTCATATTTATTGAATCATATATGCTACTTTGATTGATGTCTAATTTATTGACAATTGAATTTTATTACAATTTGATTGTTGGTGTTCGTGTGGTCTCCTCATTTGTCTGCTCGCTATTTCTTTGCTTGCTGAACCTTTGAACTTCATTTTGAATCTTTTGAAGGAAAAAGGTTTTGAAGAAAAACTCATCCGCGAAAGCGGTCTGGTGACGGTCAACGAAGAAAAAGATTCGGTTTATGATAGATTTCGCGGGCGGATAATTTTTCCCGTGCTGGATATTGACGGAAACCCGATCGCCTTCGGAGCGAGAATCTTAGGGAAAGGCGAACCGAAATATCTCAATTCGCCGGAAACTCCCGCATACGTTAAGGGCGAACATCTTTACGGACTTTTTCAAAACAAGGACGAAATCCGCCGTCAGAAATACGGCATTCTGGTTGAAGGTTATCTCGATCTCATCGCCCTCTATCAGTTCGGCGTCAAGAATTGCGTGGCGAGTTTGGGTACGGCTCTAACATCGAATCAGGCAAAGTTGCTGGGCAGGTTTGCACGCAAAGTCGTTGTTAATTATGATGGAGACAGGGCGGGCATCAAGGCGGCAAAACGGGCGATAGAAACGCTTTTGACGCAGGATTTTGAAATAAAGGTTTTGGTCTTGCCGGACGGTCAAGACCCCGACGATTTCATCCGGGCGGAAGGGTTTGACGCATATAAAAATCAACATAAAACACACGCCTTACCTTATCTACAATTCGTTTTGGAAACTATTGTGCGGGAACGCAATCTCGCTCTGCCGAAGCAGAAAGCGGCGGCGGTCGAGGATGTTCTGCCTGTCGTGGCGGCGGTTCGCAACACGATCGAAAAACGCGAAACTTTGAAACAGGCCATGCGTTTTTTCCAGATTGACGATCGTGTTCTTGAAGATTTCTTGTGGAAGGAAATTCAGACGAACAGGCGTTACACGAGCGGAACGGAGGTTGATGACGTCGAGCAGTTTGAAACCGAGCGGATTAAAAAACTCGTCATCAAGCGAAACACCAAAAAGGTGACGATCGCCGAGCAGAATCTTCTGGAATTATTGATCCACGACGCGGAATTAAGACGTGAATTTTTGCCGCAGATCGAAGAAACGGATTTTGAAACGCTGGCACTTGCTGTCGTTTTTGAATCGCTGATCGAACTGGAGAAAAACGGTTTGGAAGTAACGAGCGAAATCTTGCTTGAAAAGACGAAAGACGATGATACGGCGGCCGATTATGTCCCGATCCTTTTGATGAGCGAACCGCCGCGTGAGGAAGACGAGGCGTTGGACGAAGTGATTCACGAAGCGGAAAATTGTTTGATTTCTTTGCGTTCGATGGCGATCTCGCGGCGGATTTTGGAAATCAGTCAGGAACTGGCGTTTGCCGAACAGGTCGGTGACGGCGAACTGCTCAACAAACTCGTTTCGGAACAGATCGAACTTGCCCGGATGAAACGTGATCTGGAAAGCAAATTAGCGGAATATTAACAGAAGTGAGCAGTGAGCAGTGAGCAGTTGAATTCATTGTAAACATTCAAGGTAAATTTACTGCATACCGCAGATAATACTTCTTTATTATTATTTACCGCAAACTGCTCACCGCTCACTTGTTCCTTTGAAACCATTTATTTGATTCGAGCGTTTAAGTTTATTTAGCAAACAACGTATAATAGTTGGTTTTGAATCAAATTGATTTATTAAAAACTTTTTAAATATATGGCAGAAGAATTAAACGAAAAAGAACAACTGATGAAACGCCTTCTTCGAATGGGAAAAAAGAAGGAGTTTTTAAGTTTTGACGAACTGAACAATGAGATTCCCGACGATATGATGTCGCCGGACGATATTGAAGAAGTTCTTGGCAGACTGGAAGCATCGGGAATCTCCGTTGCCGACGCCGACGCCGATCTGCTCGCCCAGGCCGCTCATATCGCTATGGACAGCAAGGACGATGATGAAGAGGAGGACGATCTTGATCTGTCCGCCGGTAAACTCGATAAAACGAATGATCCGGTGCGTCTTTACTTACGCGAAATGGGGATCGTTCCGCTTTTGACACGCGAGGGCGAAGTCGCCATCGCTCAGCGGATCGAACGCGGACAGATGAAGGCGGAAAAAGCCATCGCCCGTTCGCCGATCGCCGTCGAGGAACTGATCAAGATCGGGAAAGACCTGGAAACGGGCGACGCGAGCATCCGCGAGATCGTCAATTTCTCCGAACAAGCCGATGTTGCCGAAGGTGAAGACAAGGCGGAAGAATACTTACGTTGGACTTTGGAAGGCATCGAGAATATTGAGAAAAATTACACCAAGGCTTTGAAGATCGTCAAACAGTATCTGACCGAAAAAGAAAAAGCCACGAAAAAACCTTCGAAAAAACTGCGTAAATTGAAACTTGACCTTGCCCGCATCCGGATCGAGATCGCTCAGGAGATCAAGCATCTCGACCTGACGACTTATGCCCAGCAACGGATGGTCGGAGCGATTAGCAAGGTTGAAAGCGAAATTCGCCGGATCGAAAGAGCCGTTAAAAAAGCCGAAGATGAATTGGAGAAAAAACCGAAACCGGCCGTTAAAAAGGAAATAAAGGCGAAGATTGCGGATGAAGAGAAAAAACTCGCCGAGATCGGAGAAAAATATAATCTCCAGCCGCACCGCATCAAGCGTTCGCTCAAAACCATCCGCGAAGGCGAGTACAACGCCGGCATCGCCAAACGTGAATTGGTCGAGGCCAACTTGCGTTTGGTCGTTTCGATCGCCAAAAAATACACGAATCGCGGTCTGCAATTCCTCGATCTCATTCAGGAAGGCAACATCGGTTTGATGAAGGCGGTGGACAAGTTCGAATATCGTCGCGGCTACAAGTTCTCGACCTACGCCACCTGGTGGATCCGCCAGGCCATCACGCGCTCGATCGCCGACCAGGCCCGTA
>JBGTRS010000540.1:0-3170 GCA_041940665.1 Pyrinomonadaceae bacterium
TAAATTTTCCAAATCCGGTCCGGTCCGCTGACTTTCAAGACCGATTCGATGTAGATATTTCTCTTTGTTCATAGTTTCCAAAAATTATACTCTAAACAAATTTTGCCGAACAAAACTTAATTGACTAAAATTATAGACGGCGTTTAGCATTTCTAAGCAGAGGAAAATTTATGAGTTTCACTTTAATGGATTTAAGTTCGGAAAACTTTGAGTTTCGTTCGAACGTATGGAATTGGAAAGCGGCTCTCGAAATAATCAAATCGCTCGATGTCATCGGCGAAGGAAAGATCAGACAAATGAGCTACAATGCAACCGGCGTAAAAATCACGAACGAAGAAGCCCAGATCATCGGCGAAAAGATCCGCGAACAGATTTTGCCGAAACTTGCTCCCGATAAGCGTATGTTTGCGGACTTGAGTATCACCGACCAACCCGACGACGGCACGATCTACAAAGACGAAGACGAACAATGGAAAAATTACAGTGCCGATTATGATTATCTAAATGAATTCTCGGATTTTTGTCTCAAATCAAAAGGTTTTCAGGTTTTCTAAACTTTAACAATGGACATTTTACAGAAACTCAGTCAGGAATGGGTCTATGTTCTGTCGCTGATTCTTTTTGCGACATTTCACGGCTACGGAGCGGCGTGGCTCGCCGTACGTATGCTTTTTCGCCCGCGTCGTCCCATTAAAGTTCTCGGCTTAACCGTTTTTCCGCAAGGAATGATTCCAAGACATCGTGAAAGACTTGCCAGTGCCATCGGAAAGGCCGTCGGTGAAGAACTAGTTTCGCAGGAAACCGTTCTGGACGAACTTTTCGGTAAAGGTTTTTTGCGTGAAAAGATCAAAAATCTGGTTGATTCGTATACGGAAGAAATTTTAACCAACGAATATCCATCGTTGATTGAATCTCTGCCGGAAAATTTACGCCAGCCCATTCTCGATGCAATCGAATCTCTGGAAAGCAGAATCGGTGGTTATATTGAAGACGTTATACAAAGCGAGGAAACCATCGAATCCGTCCAGAAATTTGTCGAACGCCGCGTTGATGAAATTTTACTCCAGACGGTTGATCAAGCATTTACCGATGAAACTTACAACAATCTTCTGAATTTTGCCGAAACGAGAGCAAGAACCATTGTCCGCGAACCGGCTTTGGAAGAAAAGATCAGAAAATTTATCAATAAAAGAGTTGACGATCTCGCCAATACGCAAACGCCGCTCAAAGATATGTTCACGGATGAAGCCATTTCTCTCCTAAAAGAAAAAGCCGTCGAACAGATCGAACCCATCGTTCATCAATTATCGGAGCTTGCTACCGAAGACCGGACAAAAAATCAGATCAGTGCTTTGATAAAAAAAGAAGTTCACAACTATTATGAAAATCTGCCGTTTATTAAAAAGATCTTTGTTTCGAGAGAAAATCTGCTAAAGGAAGTTGATGATCTGGTCGAGGACAGTTTGCCGAAGCGGCTTGAGGAAACCTTAAAAGGCGATTTTTTTGCCGAAGAAGCGAGAAATTTTATCAGCAAAACCATTGATAACTCTTTAGACAGACCCTTGCCCGAACTGATCGGAACGATCGCTCAGAATCAGCTTGAAAGTATGAAATCACAGCTGACCAAAAACATTCTGTCGGTTCTGCAATCGGAAGAGATGCAAAATTCAATTTCGGCATACTTAACCGATTCGCTCGAAAAAATGCGTCCGCGAAAGATGGGTGAAATCCTGCATTCGATTCATCCCGAAGCAACTATCCAAATAAAAATTTCGCTGGCAAACGGTCTTGTCAAAACCCTTAACAACCAAGACACAACCAAAATTATTCATTCGGTTCTCTTTAAACAAATTGATTCTTTACTGCATACGCCGATCGGCAAACTTTCCAACATAATCTCGGAAGAAAAAGTCCGCGATGCCGGAGATTCTTTGACCAATACGATCGTTGCCGCGGCCAAACAAAAGCTTCCCGCGGCAATAAAAGAGTTTGACATCGGGGGAGTCGTGCGGGAAAAAGTAAAAAATTATCCAGCGGAAAAACTCGAATCTTTGATTTTATCGGTTGCCAAAGAACATCTTAAAACGATCGAGATGTTCGGTGCCGTCTTAGGTTTTATTTTGGGTTTAGGACAAGCCACAATTCATCTTTATAAGGATAGTCTACTGAGCTTTTTCAAGTAGTTTAAAAAGCAATCTTATTATCTATAAAAAACTTTTCACAATCTGAAATTCAGCATCAGTGTCGCAAATCAGATCAACAGCAGACCACTCATTGACAAATAAACCAACGATTCTGACTCCCAAATTCCAGAACTTGATCATTTCAAAAACCTCTCTTATCTGAATTTCCTGTTCTTCGAAACTCACGGGATTTGCCGCACAATCAAAATGTCCGGCAACGGCGACAACTTTTGATTGATGAGCTTCGATTGAAATTCTCAAGTTTTCAGCTATTTCATTGATTATTTGCCGGTTTCCGTTTGAAAGCGGTTTTATAATGCCCGGCTCGGTAATCATATCTACATATTGAACCTGACAATGAAGTTTTACCCAATCGGCGACGGGAAGCTGAACCCGTCCGTCAATGCAGTTGAGAGCCGTTCCGAATTTTTCGAAATTATTCATCATTTCGTTTATATTGGTTGAATTTGCTGAAATTCTCGCAATTTTTTACCTAAATGTTAAATTTTACCGAACTTTTTCAAAATCAAAAGCGTTTTAGGAAACGGTTAAAAACTTTATATCTACATTTTTCTTTGGAGGAATCAATGAAAAAAATTGGACTAATTATATTTATAGCGGCGTTGGCGGTCGGAATCGTGATTGCCAACGTCTTTTCATTTGGTAAGTTTGTTTTCAAATCGCCGATCTCGATCTCGTTCGGCAAAGTTCAGGGTTCGGGAAATTTAGTTTCGGAAAAAAGAGAAGTTTCGGATTTCAAAAATATCGAGATCAGCGGTGCGTTCGATGTCGAAATAGTTGCACAGAAGAATTTCGGTGTAGAAATTGATGCTGACGATAATCTGCTATCTTTGATCAAAACGGAAGTCAGCGGTGATACTTTGAAAATCGAAAGAGAAAAAAGGTTTTCAAGCCGTAATCCCATCAAGATCCGCGTCTTTGCTCAAAATGTCGAGAATCTTGACATTTCGGGTGCCTCGAAAACAA
>JBGTRS010000541.1:0-3130 GCA_041940665.1 Pyrinomonadaceae bacterium
CCAGGAAACTACCCGCGTCTTGACCGAA
The DNA here is from genome assembly GCA_041940665.1 of Pyrinomonadaceae bacterium. GTDB lineage: Bacteria > Acidobacteriota > Blastocatellia > Pyrinomonadales > Pyrinomonadaceae > Aridibacter. The sequence continues at coordinate 29 of JBGTRS010000541.1, forward strand.
GCGGCGATTTCGGGACGGGTTGACTACTTACGCGGTTTGAAAGAAAACGTCATCATGGGACGGCTCATTCCGGCCGGAACGGGGATGAAATTCTACCGCAATATACAGGTTGACCACGATCCGACGATGGATCAGAAAGAACCTGAAGAACTCGACGAATTCGACATCCGCGGCGGTGTTGATAAACCGGGCGAAATCCCGCTCGTCAGTTCATCAGCCGCCCCGAAGGTCGTCAAAAAATCTTCCAAAGCCGACGACGGCGATGACGAAAAAGCGGCCGCCAAAGCCGCCAAGGCCGATTCCGGAACGGATGATGACGACGATTTCTAAATCTTCGGTTTAGAATTGAAAAAAAAATGGCTGTCTGAAAGTCGAATTTTTCTTAAAGTCCCCAACCGGGACAGGAGATAATCGCGTAGGGTAAAGCGAGTGAAACGAGCGACACCCTACGTTTTTTTTATCAACCGATCCGACGCTGAAAGTATCGAACATTCAATGTAAAATGTTCGATACTTTCAGCGTCGGATTCTTTTTCTTATCAGTTCGTAGGGTTTCACCCTACGCTATTAGGTCGCTCGTCAAGCGACAAAAAACGGAATCAGGTCAAGTAGGTCAACAAGTATAAAGAAAAAAAAGACGATCTTATTAAAAGATCGCCCTTAGAAAAAAATCAATTTAAATGCAATCTACCAAATCTGGCAAATGTCCTTTCTGACCATTTCGTCGGATTGTTTGCAATCAAACGCTTCGGCGAATTGGGGCATATTCGAAAGCGGGCCGTTGACCCGCCAGCGGGCAATCGCGTGCGAATCGGTTTTTACTCTGAGGCTCTCGGCTTCGAGAGTCATTTTGATCGCCCAGATTTGAGCCCAGCCGAGGAAAAATCTCTGTTCGGGCGTAAATCCGTCAATGTCTGCGGGACGCGGTTTGCCTTGCAAAGAATTGATAAAAGCATCGTAGGAAATCGTCAACCCGGCAAAGTCACCGATGTTTTCGCCAAGCGTCAGTTTGCCGTTCATAAACAGACCGGGCTGAACTTCGTATTCGTCAAATTGTTTGACGACGCAAGCGGCACGATCTTCAAATTTTTTGCGGTCTTCCGGCGTCCACCACATCTTCAGGTTGCCTTCCGCATCAAACCGACTGCCCTGATCGTCGAAGCCGTGAGAAATTTCGTGGCCGATGACTCCGCCGATGCCGCCGTAATTGATAGCATCATCGGCTTCCATATTAAAGAAGGGCGGCTGGAGGATTCCGGCGGGGAAAACGATCTCGTTCAAAGTTCCGCTGTAATAGGCGTTAACGGTCGGCGGCGTCATTCCCCAACGGGTGCGGTCAACCGGCTTGCCGATGTCTTCCAGATTGCGTTTGACCTGAAATTTATTGGAATTGACGGCATTTTCAAAATAGGATTTTCGGCCGATCTCGAGACCCTCGTAACCGCGAAGTTTGTCAGGATAACCGATCTTGCGTTTGAACGAGGAGAGTTTGGCAAGTGCCTGAACTTTTGTATCTTCGCTCATCCATTCGAGCCGGTCAATTCTTTGCCGCATCGCCACGAACAGGTTGTCAATCAGTTCGTTCATCCGTTCCTTGGCTTCGGGTTTAAATGCCTTGGCGACATAAAGCTGTCCGAGGGCTTCGCCGATGTTGCCGTCAACCGCCTGGACGCAGATCCGCCAACGCGGCTGCTGTTCCTTTCTGCCCTGCAGATATTTTCCGTAAAATTCGAAGTTCTCGTCCGCATATTTTTTGGCGAGAAGCGGTGCGGCGGCGTTCAAGGTCATCCATTCGAGATAGGTTTTCCATTCACGGACGGAAACGTCTTTGAGCAATTGATTGACCGTTTTGAAAAATTCGGGCTGGCCGATATTAAAATCCGTTACGCCCGAAAGTCCGCGGTGAGCCATATATTCATCCCAGGCAAAATCCGGCGTGATCGCGTTCGCTTCGGAAATGCTGATCTTTTTATAACGGTTGTCCGGGTTGCGTAATTCGACCGGAGCAAGCGAAGCGTAAGCCAGACGCATCTGGATCCGCATCACGATAAACATTTTGTTGCGGGCTTCCTGTTCGCTGTCGCCGGTCATCTGGAACATCTTCATCATATATTCGCGGTATTTGTCGCGTGATTCCTGCATTTTCGGTTCGCCGCCGACATAATAATCGCGGTTCGGCATGCTCAAACCGCCCTGAAATGAATTGGCGATGACCATTTTGCTGTTCTTTAAATCCGTTCCGCCGAAGAAATTAAAGAGAACGGGAATGCCCGAGTTGTGCATTTTGGCAATGACCTTCTGCAAATCCTTTTTACTGCCGACCGATCTTATCTCGCTCAAATACGGTTCAAGCACATTGACGCCCGCCGCTTCGATCGCCGCTTCGTCCATACAGGAAAAGTAAAAATCGCCGATCAATTGTGTATCGCTTCCCCTCGCGGCATCGGTTTTCACGGACGCTTCCGTCACGATCTCTTTCAAAATTTCGCGATTGTTTTCCGCCAGGATGTTGAAACTTCCCCAACTCGATTGATCGCCCGGAATCTCCGTTTTATCGAGCCAACCGCCGTTCGCATACTGGAAAAAATTCGTGCAGGGACTGACCGATCTGTCCATCCGGCTCGTGTCAAACCCCGAATTTTGCCCGAATGCAAAGAGCGAAACGGACAAAATAAACGCAGGAATGACGAAAAATCTGATATAAAAATTACGCATTTTGTTCTCCTTAAGATTTTAAGAAATGATTTTGTTAGTGTTATTACGGAAGGATGAAGATTTGGTTTCAATCAGAGGAAGGCAATATGAAATAACAGTTTAGTCCCTAGATGAGATTAGCTGATTCTTTTGTAAAACTTTATCAATCTTATTCTTTATCAATTGCCGTCGTGCTTTAGCCGACGGTCTAGGTTGATAATGAGTTTCCGGCTTTAGCCGAATTTCTGTCAAATAACTAATTGTCGGGCTTGTCGGCGGTTTTGCCACGACATCGGAGATCGGCGCCGTGGCCGCTCTCTATGCGACGATCGTCAGTACCTTGATCTACCGAGAAGCCAATCTGAAACAACTCTTCCGGGGTGTCGTGCAGGCGGCCCTCGACGCTGCT
>JBGTRS010000542.1:0-2869 GCA_041940665.1 Pyrinomonadaceae bacterium
AGCCATTTTCTCGAGCTGGGCCTGAGCTTCCTCTTCGTCAACCTTCGATTGAACTTCCTCGATGAGCGTTAACACATCGCCCATACCGAGGATTCGCTGAGCGATCCGGTCGGGATAAAACGGTTCGATGGCGTCGTATTTTTCGCCGACACCGACGAATTTGACGGGCTGTCCGGTAACTTCCTTGATCGAAAGTGCCGCCCCGCCGCGGGCATCGCCGTCCATTTTCGTTAAGACAACGCCCGTGATACCGATTCTTTTATGAAATTCTTCCGCCGAGCGAACCGCATCCTGTCCGGTCATCGCGTCCGCGACGAACAGAACTTCGACGGGTTTTGTCTCCGCCTTGATCTGCTCGAGTTCGACCATCAATTCTTCATCAATATGCAGACGGCCGGCCGTGTCAATGAGCAATGTGTCGTAACCGAGTTCCTGGGCGTGCGACATCGCCCCACGCACGAGCGTCATCGGATCGTTCGTCTCTTCGTTTTGATAAACGCTCTGTTTGACCGCATCGCCGACAACTCTTAATTGTTCGCGAGCCGCCGGACGATAAACGTCAACCGATACGAGCAGAGGCTTGCGTTCCTGATTTTCCGCGAGCCATTTGGAAATCTTTCCCGTCGAGGTCGTTTTACCCGAACCCTGCAGACCGACGATCATGACGACATTCGGAATTTGTTTAGTAAAAACGAGTCGCGAAGATGTTCCGCCGAAAAGATTGACGAGTTCGTCATAGACGATCTTGACGACCTGTTCGTGCGGTTTTAAGTCTTTCCAAACTTCCTGACCTTCGGCCTTGACGCGAACCGCTTCGACAAAATCTTTGGCGACCTTGTAGTTGACGTCCGCCTCAAGCAGAGCCATCCGAATTTCACGCAGAGCGGCATCCACATGCTCGGGCGTCAATTTTCCCTGCCCACGCAGATTCTTCAGCGTTACCTTTAATTTATCGGATAGAGACTCAAACATATAAACACACTTCCGCCATTAAAAGCCGAAACTATAAATACTAATGTTAATGGGCGAAAGTGTCAAGAAAAGGTTAGATTTTAATGGACTCTTTGATGAGGGCACAAAAAACGCTAAAAAATCACTTGTCACCGCAAACTTTTATGAGTCGGCGAAATGCGGAATCGAAATCTTCGCTGGCGGTTTTGTCTTCAAATTTAAAAAATATTCTGCTTCCGTAAAACGCCTCATCACGACCATTCGTACCCGATCCGTTGACTCTGATCTGCATTCCGTTCTCCTGATGTGCTTTTATTTTCTCAATCATTTTATCTTTGTCGAAAATCAAACCGATGGTTCTGAAATATTCCCCGAAACCGTTGTTTTTGTAAGCATATTTCGAATACCAGAATGTTTTTTCTTTCTTTGTTTTCTTTCCGTCTTTGTAACTGAGTTCTGTTAAAGGAATTCTCAGTTCCCCCGAAAAAACTTTTTGGTCATTATTTGTTTTTCTAAAATCCCCTAAACTTCCATCTGAAGGATCGGGATATTTTGTTCCGAAATAGATCAAACGAATATTGTCATTGACCAAATCCAGTCTTTGACAAGTTCCGCCGTTATTGAATCTGAATCCTGAGGCAAAAACGGCTTCTTCAAAATAAGTCGTTCCATTGGTTGGAATATCGTTCGATTCGTAATTGTAGTTGCCGTCCGATTCCATCCCGATCCTCGCTTTCGGGAAACTGTTTTTATTCAGCCAATCAACAATCTCTGCAAATGTCGAGTTTTCGTCTAACCCCTTTGGCAAGGATTTTGTCTGTGCAGATGCTACGGAACTTAAAGTGAAAAAAGCAACTAAAGTTAACGAGATAAGGCTCACAAGTTTTTGATTTTTTTTCATATATTGCTCCTTTGCTTAAACTCAAAAATAAAGTATCGAGAACCGCAACCCGTCAGTTATTTTCCGAGATATTCCCGAAAAACCCAATCGGTCTGCTTTGCGTTCGTATGACACGCCGCACAACTTCCGATGGTTTCGCGTTTTTCGATCTTGTCAATTTTTCCGTCAATCACCAGAAATTCCCAATCGTCCGTCTTTTCGCTAAAACCCTTTTGACGCTTGACCATCACGGTTACAAGTTCGGGCTGGACATCATCAATTTTCAACAATTTTTCACGAACTATGATCGAACCGACCGGAAATGATTTTTTTTTATTCTTTAACGCTGACGCGGCAAGATCGTTGGCAAACACGGCTGAATAAGTCGTATTTTGGTTTTCGTGCGATTCAGAGTCTTTTGCGGATACCGCTGTTTCATCCGCTTTTTTCGATTCTTCGGAAACAGTTTCCGATTTATTCTTGTCCTCTGGTTTTTCTATTTTTAATAAATCCGTAAATTTTACCGAACTCGGTAACGGTTCAATAACCTCGGTCGTCACTCAACCGAATATGGACGAATCGGAAATCTCCAGAACATCCGTTGCTTCTACATCTACAACCATCACATCAGAGGTTTTATTTATCCTCGGCCAATTTTTATAATCCGCGACGGCTTTGATAATCTCATTGTCTTTGTCATCTACTTGAGCAACGATATTTTTTTGCTCAGAGAACATCGTAAAAACAAACAGGAATACAAAAACGGCAACGATAAACGTTTTTAGTTTACTGAGTTTCATCTGTCTTTACTCTTTTTATTTCCTCTAAAAAGACCCAATCTGTTTCCCTGGCATTGGTGTGACACGCCGCACAATTTCCTTTCGTCTCGCGTGATTGAATCTTTAAATCTTTACCATTAAAGACAAAAAATTCCCAATCGCCCGTTTTTTTGCTGAAGCCTTTTTCGCGTTTGATCATAGCGATAACCGTTTCGGGGGTTTCGGCATCTCTAGTCAAATTTTTCTCGCGGATAATGAT
>JBGTRS010000542.1:2879-3116 GCA_041940665.1 Pyrinomonadaceae bacterium
CCGACGGGAAATTCCGGCTTTTCCTTTTCGACCTCGGCTTTCGCCAGATCATTTGCATAAACCTCTCCGAATGTATAGATATCGGGCTGATGCGGGCTGATCGGCTTTTTCTTTTCGGGCTTCGGCGGCCGGGTTTCATTTGTCGGCGTAATTATTCTCGTCGTGCCCTGACTTGTTATGACTCGCGGAACGCCTGAATTATATCCGGGCAGCAAACTGCTGCCATCAATAACAACG
>JBGTRS010000543.1:0-3102 GCA_041940665.1 Pyrinomonadaceae bacterium
CGCCGTCGCGGCTCGAATAACCGGAACCGACCTGTTTGGTCGTGCCGTCGGATAAAACTTCTTCAATCACGACCTTTGCTCCCTGAAAACTAAAACCGTTCTGATTAAACACACTGGCTTCGACGATGACCAAGGTTCCCTGGTCAACCTTCATAACCAGACGGTCTTTCAGATTATTTCTCTTATTTTTGCGGACTTCAACATTGATCAAAATTCCCGAACTGTATCCGGCTTTGTCGAAGACGAGATTGTATAAACCGGGTTTGAGGTCGGTCAGTTGAAATTCTCCGTCCTTATCGGTATCCACCGATTTCAAATTTTCTCCGTCCTGTCTGATCGTAACGGTCACGCCCTCGAGCGATTTTCCTTTTTCGTTTTTGACCTTGCCGATAATGCAGTGTTTGCATTGTGCAGAAGCAAAAATACTCGAAGCTAAAACTAGAAACAATAAAAGACTGATCTTTTTTAAACTCATCATAAACATTCTAGGCTGTTTGTGTTTCCGCCTTGATTTCTTCACGAAATTGTTCGGCTACATCATTGATGATGTCTTCGAGGGTTCGCGTTGGCTGAAAGCCGATATATTTTTGGGCTTTTTCGATGCTCGGCACGCGGCGGCGCATATCTTCGAAGCCTTCACCGTAAACTTCTTCATACGGAACAAACTTGATCTCGCTCGTGCTTTCGGTCATCTCGATGGCTTTTTCCGCCAAACCTTTGATGGAAATTTCTTCCGGGTTGCCGATGTTGAAAACCTGTCCGAAGCATTCGGGCGTTTCGATAAGCTTTGTCAAACCTTCGACAACGTCCAAAACGTGACCGAAACAACGCGATTGCGTTCCGTCGCCGTGGACGGTTAGCGGCTCGCCCTTGAGGGCGGATTTGACGAAATTCGGCACGACCATTCCATATTGCCCGGTCTGTCTCGGTCCGACCGTGTTAAATAAACGGACGATCACGACCGGCAGGCGTGTTTCCTTCCAATGAGCGATCGCCAGAAATTCATCCAGAGTTTTCGCACAGGCATACGCCCAGCGGTGTTTGTCGGTCGAACCCGTCAAAAGATCGTCTTCTTCTTTAAACGGCACGGAAACGCCTTTGCCGTAAACTTCCGAAGTGCTTGGAACCAAAACTCTTTTACGGTAACGCGAACAAAAAGCGAGAACGACATCCGTTCCGCGAAAGATGGTTTCGATGGTTTTGACGGGGCGTTCCATGATCAAACGGACGCCGACGGCACTGGCCATATGAAAAACGCGGTCGGTTTCGCGGATGAGTTCTTCCATCAGATCCGTGTTCAAAACCGTGTCTATGATCAGACGGAAGTTTTTGTTTCCTTCGAGATGTTCGACGTTTGAATACCGTCCGGTCGAGAGGTCGTCAATGACCGTAACTTCGTGTCCTTCGTTAATAAGTTTATCGGCGAGATGGCTTCCGACGAAACCGGCCCCGCCCGTGATTAAGATTTTCATAAATTTTTTGTATTTCTATATATTTGTGTTTCTAAATATTTGCTTTGTCTACGTTTGAATTTTCCAATCTTTCGGCAAAATATGCAACCGTGTTTTTCAAACCTTCCGCCAGAGGAATTGTCGGCGACCAGTCAAGCAATTCTTTTGCCCGCGAAATGTCGGGCTGTCTTTGTTTCGGATCGTCCTGCGGCAAGGGAAGATATTTGATGGTGATCTCTCGGCCGACGGCCCGGGCGACTTCCCGGGCAAGTTCGTTCATTGTAAATTCGCCCGGGTTCCCCAAATTTACGGGCAGATGAATGTCTTCGGCTTCCGTATTCATCAAACGGATGATGCCTTCAACGAGATCGTCAACGTAGCAGAACGAACGCGTCTGTTCGCCCGTTCCGTAAACGGTCAGATCTTCGCCTTGTAAGGCCTGGACGATAAAATTCGACACGACCCGTCCGTCATTCGGCATCATTCGCGGACCGTATGTATTGAAAATACGGACGATTCTGGTATCAACATCGTTCTGACGGTGATAATCCATCATTAAGGTTTCCGCAACCCTTTTCGATTCATCGTAGCAGGAGCGAAGCCCGATGCAATTGACATTTCCCCAATAATCTTCCGTCTGCGGATGAATTTCGGGATCGCCGTAAACTTCCGAGGTTGAAGCCTGCAAGATACGGGCTTTCACACGCTTGGCCATCCCGAGCATATTGATCGCCCCCATCACAGACGTTTTTACCGTCTTGACGGGATTAAATTGATAATGAATCGGCGAAGCGGGACAGGCAAGATTATAGATCTGATCAACTTCCAGGAATATCGGTATGGTTACATCGTGGCGGATGAGTTCAAACCGGTAATTATCGAGCAGATGTTTCACATTTTCCTTCCTGCCCGTAAAATAATTGTCCAGACAAACCACATCGTGTCCGTCCGCCAGAAGCCTTTCGCAAAGATGCGAGCCGATAAAGCCCGCACCGCCGGTTACAAGTATTCGCATAATTTGGAGTGTGAGCAGTAAGCGGTGAGCGGTAAGCAGTCTTAAAAAATTCACTGCTCATTGCTCACTGCTCACTGCTCACTATTTCAAGTGTCGTTCAAAAAGTTCCAAGATTCGCTCGTATTCGTCTTCCCAACTCGCCGGGCGTTGGAATGAATGTCTTTCAACCGGGTAAACCATCAGATCGAAATACTCGGTTTTATCAAGGCGGATAAGTTGTTCGACGAGTTGGATCGAATCCTGTGCGTGAACATTGTCGTCTAAAAGCCCGTGCAAAATCAAAAGCGGTTTGCGTAAATCTTTGGCGTAAGCGATCGGCGAACTTCGCTTGTAGGCTTCCGCATTCTTTTTCGGATCGCCGAGGCGTTGCGATGTGTAAAAAGGATTCGCCGCGTAATAATTTTTCCAATCCATCACGGGACGAAGTGCGGCGGCGGCCGAGATTTTGTCGGGCGAACGCATCACCAGCATCGCCGCCATAAAACCGCCGTAACTTCCGCCGGTGACGCCCATGCGGTCGGCGTCGATGGGCAGCCGCTTCAGACACAGCGCACGCAGCTCCTCGGTCACGTACGAATACATGCGGTAGCCGCCCAACCTCTCGCCACCGGGACCCTCTTCGCCGGGGCCGTCCTC
>JBGTRS010000544.1:0-3087 GCA_041940665.1 Pyrinomonadaceae bacterium
GGAAAAACCGCTCGCACTTTTTCGGCGTCGCCGCTCAGGCGATGCGGCATATTCTGGTAGATTATGCCCGTTCGAAACGGACAAAAAAACGCGGTGCGTCGCCCGAGCGGATTACGTTTGAAGAAAACGCATTTGTATCGGCAGAACGTTCCGATGAGATCGTCGCTCTGGACGATTCCCTGAAAAAACTGGCGGAATTGGATGAAAGAAAGTGCCGCGTGGTGGAAATGAAATTTTTCGGCGGTTTGACCAATCAAGAGATCGCCGAAGTTTTGCAGGTATCTGCCGAAACCGTCAAACGCGATTGGCGTTTTTCCAGAAATTGGCTGTTGAAGGAATTATCCGAAAATTAAACGTTGACCGCCTCTTGTATGAAAACCGATAGATTCAAAAAAATCGAAGAAATCTATCACGCCGCATTAGAACTTCCTCCGAAAAAAAGGGCTTTATTTTTGGAGGAAAAATGCGGCGAAGATGCCGGTCTGAAAGCCGAGATCGGGGCGATGCTCGCCTTTGAAGAAACTGAGAACAGCCTTTTGGACAATCCGCCCGAAGACCTCGCCGCCGAAATGATTCGCGAAGAGGAAACCGGAAATGATCTTCTGCTCGATAAAAAGATCGGCCGCTACAAGATTCAAAAAGTCCTTGGTGAAGGCGGAATGGGCACGGTTTACTTAGCCCGCGACGAGCGTCTCGCCCGTTCGGTCGCTTTGAAGGTTCTGCCCGCCGAAATGATCAAAAACGAAGAGCGGGTGCAGAGATTTATCCACGAAGCGAGAGCCGCTTCCGCTCTCAATCATCCGCATATTCTGACCGTTTATGAAATTGATGAGTTTGAAGATACGGAGTTCGGCAAAATTCACTTTATCTCGATGGAATTTGTTGACGGCAAAACCTTGCAGGATTTGATCTATTCGCCGCAAATTTCGACCAGCGATCTTCTCAAATATCTTGCTCAAACCGCCGAAGGTCTGGCCAAAGCTCATTCCGCCGGCATTATTCATCGCGATCTGAAACCCGAGAACATAATGGTTTCAAGCGATGGTTATGCCAAAATTCTCGATTTCGGTCTGGCCAAACTGACCGATGCCGAACACGAACTCCACAAACTTCAACAGCATAAATCGAGACCGGGCGTCATCCTCGGCACTCTGGGCTATATGTCGCCCGAACAGGCTCAAGGTAAATCTTCGATTGATGAGCGATCGGACATTTTCTCCTACGGCTGTATTTTGTATGAAGCGGTGACGAGAAGAAAAGCGTTCGATGCGGAGTCAACGATTGACGCTCTGCACAAAATAGTTCATTCCGAACCTGCTCCCGTTGCCGATTTTGTTTCGGCAACGCCGGACGAATTAAGGGAGTTGATTGATGAGTGTCTGCAAAAAAATCCCGCTGAGCGTCTGCAAAAGATTGCAGACGCTTCGCCGGTTCTACAAAAATTTTCACAAAATGATTTCGGTGAAATAATTTATCCGGTTTTTGACAATGAACCGAAAACGGCGATCTTGGACAAGGTGACCACCCATCCGACCATCTCCAAACAGTTTTCCGAACAACGCCGGCAGGTGACCGTGATGTATGCGGATATTTCGGCGGTTTTGGAAGTTTTGGAAGATTTTGAACCGGAAGAAGCTTCCGAGATTATGAGAAACTTGTGGAGTTTCTTGGAAGAAATAATCTCCGGGGGCGGCGGCAAGATCGGCGAGCGTTTGAACGACATATTTATTTCCATCTGGGGCACGAAGGCGGTAAATGAAAGCGATCCCGAAAAATGCGTCCGCACCGGTTTAGAACTTCAGACAAAACTCAAGAGCTATTTTAAGGAACTGATAATAAACAAATTTGAGATTTCCGAAGCTGACACAGAAGATTTTAAAGAGTTTGAATTCCTGAAAGTCGGTATCAGCACGGGAACGGTTCTTCTCGGACACGGAGTTAATACGGAAGAATTCGTGACGACCGGATCGGCCGTCAATGCGGCAAAACGTCTGCTGTTTGAAACCTCGCCCGGCGAAATCTATGTTTCGCACGATACCTACCGCCATATCCGCGGAATTTTTGATGTCGAAGAAGTCAAAGCAGAACAAAAACTTTCTCTCAAAGGTAAAAAGCCGGTTGCCAAAACCTATCTGATCAAGGGCGTCAAACCGCGAGCCTTCCGGCTCGAAACCCGCGGGGTGGAAGGAATCGAAACCGAGATGGTCGGTCGGGAAGGCGAACTTTCGAAAATGCTCGACTCGCTCGAAGCCGTCTTTGAAGACCGGGAACTGCAAGCCGTGACGGTCATCGGCGAAGCGGGTTTGGGAAAATCCCGTCTGCTTTTTGAGTTTCAGGACGAAGCGGAACTTCTGCCGGAAAAATTTTATGTCTTTAAAGCCCGGGCTTTGGAGACGATGCGGGGGTTGCCGTATTCGCTCGTGCGGAATCTGTTTTCTTTCCGCTTTGAAATACAGGAAAGCGATACGCAAAAGATCGCCCGTGAAAAATTTGTCGAAGGTGTTATGGAACTGACTTGCGGTGCGGACGCTGTTTTCGGCGAAAAAAATGAAGCGGAATTAAAAGCTCATTTTATCGGGCATCTGGTCGGTTTGAATTTTTCCGATTCGCCGCATATCAAAGCGATTTCCGATAACGAAAAGCAAATTCAAGATCGGGCTTTGAGTTATGCAACGCAGTTTTTTGCGGCGGTTTCGGGTAAATTTCCGCTTGTCATCTACCTCGATGATCTGCATTGGGCGGACGATGAATCCTTAAATTTCTTTGATCTCATCGCCCGCCAATGTTCCGCGTCGCCGATCCTGATTACCGAATTTGCCCGCCCGATCCTGTTTGAACGGAGGCCGCATTGGGGCGAAGGCCAACAAAATCGGCTTCGTTTGAATTTGCATCCTTTGACCAAACGTGAAAGCCGCCGCCTCGTGGCGGATATTCTGCAGAGAGCGGAAGAAGTGCCGAAAGATTTGCAGAACCTGCTTATTTCAAACACCGAGGGAAATCCGTTCTATGTCGAAGAACTGATAAAAATGTTTATCGAACAGGGCGTCATAAATTCGGTCGGAGAAAAATGGGCGGTTGATTCGAATC
>JBGTRS010000545.1:0-3080 GCA_041940665.1 Pyrinomonadaceae bacterium
GCGGATCGAGGACTTCGCCCCTCGCTTCATGGCGCTCGCCCGCCAGCACCCCGGCAGCCCGGCGGCGGTTGATGCGCTGGTGTGGGTCGCCCGCCACCCGGCCCCGCCGGCGTCGAAGGTGTCGAGGCTCTCGGAAAGCTTGCGGCGGTCGGTCGAGAACGCGGTGAGTTCCTTCACATCCTCGTTGAAAATGATGATCGAGATCTTGTCGTTCGGATCGGCGGTGTTGACGAACGCCCTCGCGGCTCTGCGGATGAACGTGACGTAATTCTCGATGCTGCCCGACACATCCACGAGCAGTACAAGATTTACAGGAGCCGTTGCTGGCCTCGCCGATAGAACTTCGCGGGCATCGCCGCTCTCCGTCGCTTCAAAGTCGGCGGCGGTCAGGCCGGGCACCGCGCGGTTCTGCATATCGGTGACGCGAACCGAGGCCGTCTTGATGTTGTTTACGGCTAGGTCGGCCGCTCCCGCAACGACGGTGATCGAGGGTTCGCGGCGGAGCGGCGGGAGCGTCTTTGTGTAGTCGCCGAAGTACTTCGGGCTCGCACGACGGATCGCGTCCATCAGGATCGAATCGCCGCTGCGGATGATCGCCTTTGCCGCGTCGGTCAGCGGACGTTCGCGAAGGTCGGACATCACCTCGTTAGGTGGAACGTTGATCAGGATGATGCCGCGGTCGGTAGTGAGGTCGAGAGAGACGGATCTTGAGATCGGAGTTGTCGGGTCGCCGTTGCCCTCGGCAGGTTCGGGTGTCGGAGACCCAGTCGCTATCGCTCCCGGTTCTGACTGGTGCTTTCCTTTGATCGAAAACTTGCCGGCGGAGCCTTCTTTAACTTTCTCCAGCTCGAAATCGGCAAGATATCGCGGTCGTGACTCCCGCCAGAGGAGCTCATAGCGAATATCATCGACCGGTACGTCGGCGGCGATCGTCCCGGTCTCCGTCGTGACGGTCACGCTGTCGAAATTCCCGACGATGCGAACCTCGCCATCGAGCGTCGTGATCTTCACCTTCGAACGTTCCGCCACGCGGATCGAAACATCGACGCGATTGTTTCGGTTCGATGGCTTGATCTCGAGTTTCCCGTTCGAGCCGACGACCTCGTCCGACGCGATCGGCGACTTCCCCGTGGCGATCAGCTCGGGAGTGAATGCTTCTCCCTCAGCGACCGCAACTGCCGCGACCTCGACCTTGCCGAATCGGTTTACGATCTCGAAGACGCCGTTCTTGCCAGACGATAGCTCCTGCTTCACCTGTGCGTTCGCAATGGTGGCGAATACGCAGGCGGCGAGTATCGAAAACAAGAAAGCTTTCTTCATCCGGTAGGTTTGCTCGTGACGCGGCCCGACTGGATCAGCCGCTGGCGGACCCGTTCCTGCCATTTCTTTCGGGGCTGCTCGACCTCTTCAAATTGCACCAGCAGGTCGTTCAGATTTTCGCCGCCAGCCTGCCGCGTCTTTAAATAGAGGAGAGCGAAAATGATCGCGGAGAGCGACGTTACGAGGATCTGCGTCGGCAGCATCAGGAGCGTCTGCAGCGATTCCTGCGCGACCGCCGCGATCTCCCGCATCGAGGAACTTCGCCCGCCGTTGACGTTGATTCCCGGCTCTCGGCCGGTGCTGAACTCAATGTTCAACTCATTATCTTTCGGCGCAGATACATTAGACGCAGGTTCGACGCTTGCGGGATTGCCGTTATTCTGCACTCCGTTGGCCCGCTCGGCGATCTGAACCCCTTTGTCGACCACCAAAGCAACCACTCCGCCCGTAAGGCCGCCAAGCAAGGCTGGCACAATGAACAGGATGGTAACGGCGGCGAAGGTCGTGCCGAACGACCGCATCACCAATTCCTTCGATCGCTTGAATGCCCCGAATCCGCGAAGGCCTTCCATCATCACTACGGGAGCAACCAACGAGAGCAGTATCGTAGCTGCGACGCCCGGTAAGAAGCACAGAGCGAGGCCGATGAAGATCGTCGCCGTCTGCATCAATCCGGTACCGAGCAGCCTCTTCCAATTTCTACGCGTCGCGCGCAGTGCCGGACGTACCTGGACAGGCCGCAGCGGAACCGCCAGCACCTGATTGACGATCCACGTCACGGTACCAACAACGAAGTAACCGCAGAGCACGGCGAAGATACTAGAAAGGCCGACCGTGATCGCGAACGCAACGCCGCGGACTGGAGCGTCCTGCGCGATCCCCTGAACGATATATACGATCCCGAGAGTCGCAGTTGCGAGCGACAACAGGATAAACGGCAGATATAGCAGAATCGTCAGGCCGAGAAACTTCGGCAGGTGCTGCGTAAAGATCATCACAGACTGACGGAGCAGTTCCCAGATACCTCCGGACCGAGAGCGGAGTTCGCTGGCGAATGCCTCGGCGGTTTGCGGACGGCCGCCAGGATCTTTTTCGAGCGACCGCATTATCACTCGACGGAGCTTCCGACGCACTTTACGGGCCTTAAGCGGCGGCGGCGGCTCGATCTTGTGCGATTCCATCACTCTCGTGAAATCGCCGCTGAACGGGGTCGCCCCTGTAAGCATCTGGTATCCGATCACGCCGAGGCTATAGATGTCCGAACGGGCATCCAGGCGATGGCCGCGGCACTGCTCGGGTGACATATATAAAGGTGTTCCGAGCACCGCTCCGACGCGCGTGAGGTCCTTCGTCGGCATCGATTCGGACGATGTCGAAGCGCTGTTCTCGCCGGAAGTTCCGTTCTCGCCGCTTTCGCTGATGAGTTTCGTGCCGGTCGAATCTTGATCTGTCTCAACGGCCATAGACATGATCGCAGTCGCATTCTCCGAGGCGTCCGTTTCCGGCTTGACGTTTATGACCGCGGTGCGGGCCTCAGAAAACCCCGATATCGTCCCGCCAGCACCGACGAGAGTTGGCGAGATGCTGTCGTGGATCGTGTCTTCGCCGGCTCCGTCGATATTCGTCTGCGGGCCGCCGACCAATGCCGGAAATGCCGGATTCCCGCCCTCGCCGGGCGTGACCGTTTCGAGCTTTGCGATACCAAAGTCGAGCACCTTTACGGTATAGCCGCCGCGTTGATTCGGTTCGAGCCAGATGTT
>JBGTRS010000546.1:0-3068 GCA_041940665.1 Pyrinomonadaceae bacterium
GTTAATAACTCGTTTTCCAGTCGGCGAAGCTGACGACAGATTTTAGCCCCAAGTGAAGCGAAGCGGAACTTGGGGTAAGGTTAAAATTTCGACGAAGCCCTTGAACAAGGGCGACAGAGATGTCTGTCTCAGTCTTCGACAGCTTTGATTTTGGTTGAACATCAAACCTACGGCTGACGCCGCAGGCTTTATTCTACCGTCATCTCCGATGACTAAAGAGAAAGTTAGTTTTCCAAAAATATCATTGTAAATGAAAGAAATGATAACATTTATGTTATTTGCGTAGTTTCAATGACAATCATACATTTTCACCTTATCACTTTTAAACATTTTCACTTTTAAGGATTAAGCAAAATATACAACCTGTCCGCCCAGTCGGATTGGTTGGCCTGAAGGATTTCGTATTGAATTTGAGCCATATCGCGTTCGCCTTTTTTAAGATAGGCCCGGCCGAGATTGTATCTGGCTTTGTCGAATGAAGCGTCCATATTGACGGCGTTGGTAAAGGCCTCGATGCTTTCTCTGGTTTTATCGAGGGCAAAATAGCTTTCGCCCAGGTAATTATATGTTTTCGCGTCGGATTTGTAGCTTTGCAAATCTTCAAACGCTTTCACCGCTTCCCTGTAGCGTTTTTCCTGAAAATAAGCTAAACCTAAGTTTTCGATGGCCGGAGCAAAATCGGGTTTTAAGGAAATCGCCCGCCGGTAAGCAAGAATTTCTTCGCCCGTTCGACCGAGCCGATTGTAGGAAAGACCGATCGCGTATTGCAGATTGCCGTTGGTCGGGTCTAATTTCGCCGCCTTTTTATAGGCTTCTGCCGCGTCTTCAAAACGGTTCAAAGCAAAACTCGAAGCACCGATATTGATGTGAGTTTCCGCCCAGTCGGGACGAAGTCTGGCGGCATTTTGCGAAGCTTCGAGAGCCTCTTTGTGCATTCCCAGCATTCCGTAGCAAAAACCGACCTGATACCAGGCTTCCGCATATTTCGGGTCGCTTTTGACGGCTTCGTTAAAATAAGGCAGAG
Organism: Pyrinomonadaceae bacterium; assembly: GCA_041940665.1. Classification (GTDB taxonomy): domain Bacteria; phylum Acidobacteriota; class Blastocatellia; order Pyrinomonadales; family Pyrinomonadaceae; genus Aridibacter. The sequence goes on from JBGTRS010000546.1 coordinate 1,025, forward strand.
CTTTGGCGTAATCGTCGCTGGAAAGTATCTGCAAACCCTTTGAATAAAGCCGTTCGGCAATCGCCCGTTTGTTTTGCGTGGTATCCCGCGAGACATTCGCAAAGGTTTGGAGTTCGCCGATCTTTAACTGCGAAATTCTCTCCGAAGGGACGGCAAAATTCAAACTCTGTCCTTCTTCCGCCTGCAAGGTCGCCACGCCGATGACCTGTCCGCGCATATTGACGACGGGCGAACCGCTTGAGCCGGGCGAGATCGGGGCGGTAATCTGAATAATCTTTCCGTAACCCGGAATTTCGCGGACGGCGGAAACGATGCCGTTGGAAACCGAGCCTTCAAGTCCGTATGGATTGCCGATAACGACGATCGATTCGCCTTCTTCGGGGTTGGTTTGCACGATCGGCAGAGGTTTGGCGAACTCGAACGGAATGCTGACCTTGATCAGAGCCAGATCGCCTTCGCCGTCGATCGCTAAGATTCCGCTCGCCTGAAATTTTTTGCCGTTGCTTAAAAGAATCTCGACGCGGTTTGATTTTTCGATAACGTGGCGGTTGGTGATAATTTTATCGGAATCAATAAAAAAACCGCTGCCGCGTGAAAGCGTCTTACCGTTTCTATCAAAGGTTTCGATGGCGACCGCCGAGGGCTTGATCTGCCGGACGAGTTGCGGAAGAAAATCCTGTGCGAAGGAAACACTTTTTGCCGAAACGAACAGCAAAATAGACAGACATAAGATTTTGATTTTCCGAAACTTCATTGCCAAAGATTTTAACGCATTTAGCGGATTGTTTGAAATAGATTTTTTAACTCACCGGCAAGTTGTCCGATTTCGATATCGGACGTTTCCTTCGTCCGGCGATTCGTCAATTCGGCAATGCCTTCCGCCGCTTTTTTTCCGATCGTTACACGAAAGGGAATCCCGATAAGTTCCGCATCGTTAAATTTTACGCCGGCGCGTTCCTTCCGGTCATCGAGCAGAACGTCGAACCCTGCGGCGGCGAGATCGGCAAAGAGCTTCTCGCCCGTTTCGAGCAGGTCGGAATCTTTAGCGTTCGTCACCGTGATAATAACATCGAACGGCGTGACGGCTTTGGTCCAGATGATGCCGTTTTCGTCGTGGTTTTGTTCGATGACCGACGCCATAATTCTTTCAACGCCGATACCGTAGCTACCCATCACGACGGGAACGGATCTGCCGTTTTCATCCAAAACGCTCGCATCCATCGAAACGGAATATTTCGTGCCGAGTTTGAAAATATGACCGATCTCGAGCGATTTATAGACATCCAGAACGCCCGCTTCGCAAGCCGGACAAAATTCGCCCCGATTGACCGCCCGCAAATCCGACCATTTATCAACCGGAATGTCGCGTTCGACGTTGACGCCCCGCAGGTGAAAGTCATCGCGGTTCGCTCCGGTCGTCATGTTCTTTCGGTTTTTCAAAGCCGGATCTGCGATGATGAAAACATCTTGGCCGTTGGCTTTCGCTTTTTCTTTGGCACCGACGCCGCCGAGACTTCCGGCGTGAGCGTCGAGCAGTTCAAAAATTTCTTCATCCTGTAAAGGGCGAATTTCGTTTGCCGCAAGCGAATCCTGCAATTTTATTTCCTGTAATTGATGATCGCCGCGCAAGAGGACGATGACGAATTTTTCCTTGTCGTCGTACCGGGCAAGAAAGACGAGCGTTTTGATTTGCCTGTCGGCTGTCGCACCACCCTCGAAATGAACGAGCTGTTCGATCGTTCGGATGTCCGGCGTCGGGAATTCTTCCGGTTTATCTAAACCTTCTTCATCTTTGATTTCGACGATCCGCGAAGTCGCTTTTTCGATATTGGCGGCATAACGGCATTTATCGCAGGTGGCGATCAGGTCTTCGCCCGCATCGGTTTTGACCATAAATTCCGTCGAAGCCGAACCGCCCATTGCTCCCGAAGATGCTTCAACCTGCACGAAATCCAGACCGCACCGCGAGAAGATCCGCTCGTAGGCTTCGCGGTGTTTTTCAAAAGCGACATCTAAGCCTTTTCCGTCTATGTCGAATGAGTAG
>JBGTRS010000547.1:0-3066 GCA_041940665.1 Pyrinomonadaceae bacterium
TTTTTTGTGCGCCATCGCCATCTCGTCCGTCCTGGTGACGTCCCGCTCATCATCGGCCCACGGGAGAACCGATGGCCCGCCCGTGGAGGAAGCGCAGCGATTCGCGCACGACAACGCTCTGCCGATCGACGCCAATCAGACCATTTCTCAGCCGTATATCGTCGCCAAGATGACGGAACTGCTTGAATTAAAACCAACCGATAAAATTCTCGAGATCGGAGCGGGTTCGGGTTATCAAACGGTCATTCTCGCCAAACTCGCCGGCAGAGTTTACGCCATCGAACGGGTCGAAAAACTGGCCGCCAAAGCACAGGAAAAACTCGACCGATTCAAAATCCACAATGTCACCTTGCGGTGCGGCGACGGTACGAACGGTTGGGAAATTTATTCGCCTTACGACGGAATTCTGGTGGCGGCGGGAAGCCCGGCGATTCCCGAACCGCTTCTCAAACAATTGAAGCCCGGCGGAAAATTGGTCATTCCGATCGGCGAAGACGCCAAATCGCAAACCTTGACCCGAATCGTACGCACCGACCGGGGTTTTCTGACCGAAGATCACGGCAAATGCTCATTCGTTCCATTGATCGGCGAACACGGCTGGCATAATAATTAAGGCTTACCCGTTCGCAAACCGGTGTTTGTTTCGTTCGATCCTTTTTTCGGCCTCGGTTTCCCTGTTCTTCGGAGCGGCGTTTGTTTTCAAAGATTCGATCAAGACCTTTGAAGACGCGGTGATCGCTTCGACCGCCCGTTCAAACGCCTTCCGATTTACCGCCGAAGGTTTCGAAAAACCGCTGATCTTGCGGACATATTGAACGGCCGCCGCCCGGATCTCTTCATCCGTCGCCGGCGGCTCGAAGTTATATAACGGTTTGATATTTCTGCACATATTTTCGGAAGGAATTTTATCATAAAATCTACGCTTATGAGTTTCATCGAGTCTCATATTTTGATACGATGTTTTTCGCTTTGAATTTCAAAGTGTCGGGACTAATAAGTTAAATTTATCAAACATAAATAGAAAAATTTTCACTATTCCGCCTTTTTATTTTAGATATGGATTTTATTTATCAAATTATAGATTTCATCAAGCCGGATAATCTGATCAACTGGCTTCTGGATCTGCTCGGAATTTACGTTTACTTCGGTTTGTTCTTCATAGTCTTTGCCGAAGTCGGTTTGGCCGTCGGCTTTTTTCTGCCCGGCGATTCCCTGCTTGTCGTGACGGGTTTGATGGCAAAAACCTATCCCGAAAAGCTAAATATATTTCTGGTCATCGCCGCTTTTCTGAGCGGTTCGATCATCGGCGACAGCACGGGTTACTGGATCGGCCGCGGAATGGGCAAAAGCCTTTTTAAACGTGAAGACTCGTTTCTCTTTAAACCGAGTCGCGTTGAAAAAGCCAACGAATTTTTTGAAAAATACGGCCCGAAAACCATTATCCTCGCCCGCTTTGTCCCGATCGTCCGGACATTTGCTCCGCTCGTCATCGGTGCTTCGAATTTTCCCTACGCAAAATATCTGACATTTAGCATCTTCGGCGGACTTTTGTGGATCTTCAGTATGGTTCTGGCGGGTTATTTTCTCGGCACATTGGTCGAGGAAACCTTCGGCATAAAATTGTCGGAACATATCGAAAAGGTCGTCATTCTCGTCGTTTTTCTCTCGATCCTGCCGCCTTTGATCGAATACGCCAAGCATAAATTCGGCAAGAAAAAAGAGATCGAAGAACAAAGTGCGGAGGTTTGATTTCAGTTAGTCCGATTCGTTTGACTAAACCGCCTGCAATCAGATAAACTTCTTATTCGATTTTTCGGGGTGTAGCGCAGCCCGGTAGCGCGTTCCGTTCGGGACGGAGAGGTCGGAGGTTCAAATCCTCTCACCCCGATTTTACAAATCAAAACTAAAAAAGAGGCTTTGCAATTCTACCTGCAAAGCCTCTTTTTTTTACATAATTTGCCGTACCGCCCTGAGTCGGTCACACAAGGCGTTGCGTTCCGTAAAAAACTGAATGCAGATTTTATAACAAAATTGCCGATAAAAAGTCTTATTGGCAATTTTTGGCTTTACTGCCAAGCGGCTCGCTTATATATGAAATACTTTGAACCTCATTATTATCCGTGAACAGATCAATTGCAATACCTTTATCACGGTATTCAATGACCTCGATGTTTCCGTCCGGTGCTTCAAATAACGTGCCGGCATCAAAAGGATCGCCCGGGCATTTTTTCATAACGTATTTTGTAATGACGTAATTTTCACCGAAAAACTCCAGGACTTCTTTTTTCGACATGGAATCGGGGCGTATTTCAATCGTCTGTATTGTTTGAGTTTTTTTATCTACCCAAACCACGATCTTCCCGATAATTTCCTCTTTGGAAGCATAATGATAGACGACAGAATCTTTATCACCGACAGAATCTAAGTCGGCTGTTTCCAACGGCTCGCCTAAGACTTTCCGCATATCTGAGACGGTTGCTTTTCCCATTTTTAATCCACGGAAGTCTGCGACCTGCCATCTATCGCTGGTCGAAGCCAATTTATCGTCAACCGGCGTTTTTTTGTCAATAACCTTATTCCTGACCTCAAAACTTCCCGTATTTTGTAGAGATGTCTCCGAAGAACAACTCAACAAAAATAAAAATAAAAAACAACAAGAGAATTTTGTTTTTAATCTGAACATTCTCGTTTATCCTCCATCTAATCCGGGCATTTATTGTTAAGAACTGCAACGGGGTCTTTATCTTTCCCGTCCTTAAAGATTTCGAAATCAACATGCGGATTTGTATTGTTTGCATTTCCGGTTTGACCGAGCGTTCCCACCTGGTCACCTGTCTCAACTGTAGCCCCCTGGACTACACTGATACTATTCAGGTGATTATATCTACTGACAAGACCATTTGGATGAGTTACTTCAACCGAATTTCCATAACCTCCTCTCATCCCTACAAACGTTACATTTCCGCCTAAAAAACTACCTACGGGCTGATCCAATTCTCCGAAAATATCCATTCCCCTATGTTTACGTTTACCGCGTTTTGCTTTATATTCACCGCTGCCTTTGCT
>JBGTRS010000548.1:0-3056 GCA_041940665.1 Pyrinomonadaceae bacterium
TCGAATTTAACGGTCTGTCGCATCTTTATGAACATATGTTCTTTAAACCGAATAAAGCGGTCGGGCTTTATCGCTGTGAATTTTATTTGAAAAATAAAAGAGCCGATCTCTATCAGGCGGATAATTGTTCGGAAAAACTGAAGTTCAAAGAATCCATCGGCACGGTTGACTATCTCGGCAATATCGGACGAATGGGCATCACCTATAACGGCACGACCCGCGAGGAAGTAGTTAATTATTATTTCACGACGACGAGTCCGTATATGCCGACGGCGATCAAATTTATCAGCGATGCGATCCGTTTTCCGAATTTTGACGAAGAGGAACTCGAACAGGAAAAACTCGTCGTCATCGGCGAGATCGACCGCAACGAGGCGAATCCGTTCTTTTATCTTCAACGCGAATTGCAGGATCGGCTTTATTACAAATATCCGACCCGCAAAAAACCGCTCGGCACGCGCGAGACGGTCAATTCGGCAACGGTCGAAAAAATGAAGACGATTCAGTCGCGTTACTATGTGCCGAACAACGCGGCTCTGATCGTGACGGGCGATGTCAAACCCGAAGAAGTTTTCAAAATTGCTGAATTATCCCTGGGCGGCTGGGAAAAACGCGAAACCGATCCTTTTAAGGAATTTCCGATGGTCGAGCATCCGCCGCTCAAAAAAAGCGAGGGCGTGATCGTCAAACAGCCCGTCAATAATGTGATGATCCAGATCGGCTGGCACGGTCCCTCGATCGGTAAAGACGATGAAGCGACCTACGCGGCCGATGTCTTTTCCTATATCCTGGGACAGCCCGATTCAAAATTTCACCGGGCTTTGGTTGATTCCGGTTTGACGGTCGGAGTTGATCTGACGTATTACACGCAGAGAAATGTCGGCCCGATCACTTTGACGCTGATCACGACGCCCGACAAAGCCAAACAAGCCTTAAAGGTCGCCTACGAGCAACTCGCCCAATTCGATAAACCGGATTATTACACCGATCAGGAGCTGGAAAACTCGAAAACCCTGCTTGAATCGAGAGACCTTTTTGAACGCGAAAAGTTGAGCAATTATTCGCACACTCTGGGTTTCTGGTGGTCTTCGACGGGGATAGATTATTTTCGCACCTATCACCGAAAACTCCGGGCAGTTTCGCGTAAAGATATAAATCGTTACATCAGAACTTATATCAAAGGCAAACCGCACGTCGGCGTGGCTTTGATCTCACCGACTTCGCAGGAGGAAGCTAATTTAACCGAAGCCGATCTGATCGGAAAATAAAAGAATAAAGGTTTTATTCATCAGACTGAAATAAAAATTATGAAGTTCAAAAAACACTTATCAGCTATCAGCTATCAGCTATCAGCTTTCAACAAATTTATTGTCTTAACATTCGTTACCTTATCGCTGGCGGCGGCGACGTTGGCACAGGGTAAAGTTGACATTGCCGAACAGATTTCGCTCGTCACGGAATTTGAAGTAAACGGCTTAAAGGTTCTCGTCAAACGCCGCTCGAACGCACCGACCGTTGCCGCCGGTCTTTTTGTCCGCGGCGGAGCGAGAAACATCACCGAAAAAAATGCGGGCATCGAGAATCTGATGCTTGAAGTCGCGACGGAAGGAAGTAAAAAATACACGAAGGAAGCCATCCGCCGCGAACTTGCCCGCACGGGCAGCGGTCTCGGAGCGAGCGTCAGCAATGATTACAGCGTTTTAAATTTTGCTTCGACGCTTCAGCATTTTGATAAAACGTGGGAAATTTTCACCGATGTGGCGATGAATCCGGCGTTTGCAAAAGCGGATGTCGAAAGAATCCGTCAGCAAATTCTAACGGGTTTGCGGGAAGCCGAAACCGACAACGATAACTTTCTGAATATTCTGCAGGAACGGGTTATCTACGCAAATCATCCTTATTCGAATCAAGTCGGCGGAACGGCTGAAACGGTCGGCAAATTTACGCCGGAAGACCTGCGGGCATATCACGAAAAGGTTATGCAAACCTCTCAGCTTCTGCTCGTTGTCGTCGGCGATATCGATGCGGATGAGCTGAAGAAAAAGGTTGCGGCCACGCTCGGTAAACTGCCCCGCGGCGAATACAAGGAAGAGGCTTTTCCGGCACTCGATTTTTCAAAGGGAACTTTGGAAGTAACTTCGAGAGATCTGCCGACGAATTACATCCGCGGCGTTTTCGACGCACCTTCGCTCAACAATCCCGATTATTATGCGATGCGGGTGGCGATCACATTTTTGAACAATCAGCTTTTTGAAGAAGTGCGGGAAAGACGACAGCTGTCGTATGCTCCGAGTGCCGATCTCGATACGTTTTCGGCCAATACCGCCAACATCTACGTGACGGCGGTTGATGCCAACCAGACGATCAGCGTGATGCTCGACGTGATTAAAAATATGAAACGCCGGATGCTGACCGATGATGCGATCAATGGTATGGCGGGTCAGTTTTTGACGAATTACTATCTCAATCAGGAAACCAACGCCGCTCAAGCCGGCGAACTCGCCAAATACGAACTCGTCGGCGGCGGTTGGCGAAATTCGTTTGAATTCTTAAACAAAATTCAGGAAGTTTCTTCTGAGGACGTTCAGAGTGTGTCCCGAAAATATATGAAAAACATACGTTTTGTCGTCATCGGAAATCCGGTCGCCGTCAATAAAGAGATATTTTTGCAGGAAATGGATTGGTAGCGGCAGACGGCTGTAGCAATTGGCAGTAAAAAGGATGAAGAGGATTTTAAAATCTCTCTTCATCCCTTTTTTATTTTATCGAAATAAATCAATTACCGATTGTCTTTCGATTCCGAACGATTTGCCGGAGGTTTTGACTCGCTCTTCGGCGGCGGTGCCGGATTTCCGCGTCTTGACGGCGGCGGAGAATCACGCTTCGGTTCGTTTCTCGAAGGCGGCGGTGGCGGCTTCGGCTCGCTTCGCGGCGGCGGTGCCGGACGCGGCGCTTCGCGTCTCGGCTGCGGCCGCCGGTAAACCGGCGGCGAGGATTTCCGCTCGTTGTCATTTCGCGTCGGCGGCGTCTAGATCGGCGGAGACGTGCGGGGTTCC
>JBGTRS010000549.1:0-3054 GCA_041940665.1 Pyrinomonadaceae bacterium
TTCCGCCTTCGAGAGTTCACCTTTTTCGATAAGTTCGTTTTGTGCCTTGAGATGTTTGTTAAATTGAGCGGCGGCGATCTTGACAGCCGAGGTCGGCAGAGCGGAATTAAACAGCCAATGCGAACTAAAGGTCGTAAAAACAACCCCGAGTCCCGCCCCGACGGCAACCGAAGCACCTGTCGCGGCGGCTTGCAGAGGTTTTTCCGCAACCCATTCGCTCGTTCGGTTCAAGGTCTTAAAGGCGGAATCAATCGTGCGTGTCCAGCTGACGCCGAGTCCGAGTGCTTTCGAAACACTTTTTGCCGTTGATTCAACCGACTTTTTTGTTTCGCCCAAAACCTCGCCGGCTTTTGCTCCGGCAACATTGATAACCTCGCCGGCTTTTTTGCTCGCCGTCTTGAAAACTTCGCCCGCGTTTTTCGTTGCCGAATCAAAAACATCTTCCGAATTTTTGCGGGCTTCATCGGCAGCTTCACGCATCGGTTCACTTGCGTCCCAAGCCTTTTTGGCCGTATCTTTGGCTGTTTTTTCAGCCGTTTTATAAGTTTTTCCGGCGGTTTCGTAAGTATCTTCGGCAACCTTCACCGCCCTTTTGCCGACATCGGATTTTTCGGCTTCTTTTTTCAGTTTTTCGGCGTTTTCACGGATCGCTTCGGCACCTTTTCTCGCCGTTTCGCGGGCCGATTTGACACCTTCTTCAACCTTGTTCGATAAACCCAACTGTTCATCAATCTCTTCAAATCTTTCTTTCGCCTCGCGTTGCCATTTTTCAAAGCGTTCTTTGTAATCTGCCATTTTCTTTTTATCCTTTTATTAAATCTTTCATCTAAATTACGGTGTTCAAAACTATTTTGTTCGTCTTTGGATGCAAAAAGGCATCTTAACTTTGTATAATTGCACCGAAATACAAAACATTCAACTGTTTTTAATAATTTCGGATGTTTTTTATCTTCCGAAAACTTATGTTAATCTTTCACTTTTGAAGAATTTTTATGTCACAAGTAAAATGTCCACAATGCAATAAATTAACCGAATATAAAGGCAATGAATTCCGTCCGTTTTGTTCGGAACGGTGTAAATTGATCGATTTCGGTGCCTGGGCGGACGGCGAATATGCTTTGCCCGCCGAAACCTCTACTCTGACCGAAGAAGATATAGACGAGATCGAAAAAGCCCTCGCCAAGAACGGAGCAGATTAGATTATGGAAATAGCCGCAATTATATTTATCCTGATAATGCTTGCCATTGCATATATCGCCTTCCGGGTTTTGAAAAAAACCGTCAAAATGGCAATCCGGGCGTTAGTCGTTTTATTAATTCTGGTCATTGCCGCCGTCGGCGGAGCGGCTCTGTGGAGTATGGACGGTAAAGACGCTTCGTCCAAAAAACGTCCGGCGAAAACGCGAAAAGCCCGATGATCGCTCGTTAAAAATTAAATGCCTCTCCGAATAAAACATTATTTCAGGCGCTACAAAAATCTTTCGGGTAATGTGCTGGCGTTGAGCATCGTCAGTCTCCTCAACGATACTTCGAGCGAAATAATCTACCCTTTACTTCCCGCATTTCTCGCCGTTACGCTCGGTGCGACGCCGTTGGCCATCGGCATCATCGAAGGCTTTGCCGAATCCGTCGCAAGCCTTCTCAAACTTTTTTCCGGTTATCTAAGCGATAAATTCGATAAACGAAAACTTCCCGTTTTTGCAGGCTATTCTCTCGCGGCAATCGTCCGTCCGCTTCTCGCATTTGTGTCAAGCTGGCAGCAAGTCCTTTTTGTCCGTCTGACCGACCGAGTCGGCAAAGGAATCCGCGTTGCTCCGCGTGATGCCCTGCTGGCGGCCAGCGTTTCGGAGGAAAAACGCGGACTGGCCTTCGGTTTTAACCGGGCCTTCGATCATCTCGGAGCGGTTTTGGGTCCCGTCGTCGCTTTTGTTCTGCTCTATTTTCTCGCCGATGATTCAAAAAATCCGACCGCCGACGATTACCGGCAGGTTTTTCTGTTTGCTTCGATTCCCGTGGTTCTAGGGCTTTTCGTCATAATTTTTTTCGTCCATGAAGAGAAGATAATCAGGCCGAAAGCAAAGGTCGAAAAAGCCGAACTGAAATTTTCGTTCAAGGATTTCGACTCCAATTTCAAGCGTTTTTTGTTTATCATCGCACTTTTTACGCTTTCCAATTCGACCGACGCTTTTTTGCTTCTGCGGGCTGAAGAAGCCGGTATTCCTCTAACCCTGATCCCGCTTTTGTGGATGGCCCTGCATCTTTCCAAAGTCTTCAGTTCGCTCGTTTTCGGCGATCTCTCGGATAAGGTCGGACGGCGAAAATTGATCTTCGCGGGCTGGATTCTCTACGCTCTGGTTTATGGCGGTTTTGCATTCGTTTCAGACGCCTGGCAGGCTCTCGGCCTGTTTTTAATTTACGGTTTGTATTTCGGTTTGACCGAGGGTGTTGAAAAGGCTCTGGTTGCCGATCTCGTGCCGGCGGAAAAACGCGGAACGGCTTACGGTCTTTATAATCTCGCATTCGGCATCACCGTTTTTCCGGCTTCGCTCTGGTTCGGATTTCTCTGGACGAATTACAATGCGACAACGGCGTTTTTAATCAGTTCGGGAATTTCGGTCATCGCCGCCTGTCTTCTGCTGACAATAAAAAACCCGAAATTTGATAAGGATGGTGCGTGATTCGTGATAGGTAATTCGTAATTCGTTTTTGAAATTTATATTGTTGAAAGCCTAAAATATGTATTCGAGATAAAACTCAAACGAATTACGAATTACAAAACTATGTTAGACGATATGAATCTGCCGCCGACCAATCAACAGAATCTCGACATCCGCTCGACTCCGCGTGAGGAGATGGAACTTTTTCCGCTCGATACATTCGAGTATGAATACGCCGGAAACGAGATTTGGATAGAATTTGAAATGCCCGAATTTACGGCCATCTGTCCGTTTTCGGATTTCCCGGATTTTGCCACGATCAAACTGAAATATGTTCCGAACGAACGCTGTATCGAACTAAAAAGCCTCAAACTTTACATCAATTCCTTCCGTGATG
>JBGTRS010000550.1:0-3041 GCA_041940665.1 Pyrinomonadaceae bacterium
ATCGGCGATACATTTGTAGCCCACAGTGCAAACTGTGGAAAAAATAGAAAAAATTTGACAAAGCCATTGAAAATGGCGACATAAGTTTTATGTCGCGGTTGTTTAACCGCTTGAAATAAACTATCTAAACTTTTCCCATAACTAACGTTATGGGCGGCGAAGCGGGGATTATGTTGCCGTCTTCGACGGCTTATCTCTCACTCACTTTAAATTAGATTAAACGGGGAAAGGTGCTGTTTATGAGATCCAAACTCCCAATCTTGATAATCATCCTCGGCGTAGTTTCAGCCGTTCAGACAATAACGGCTGAAACTGTGCAAGATGAAACTGCACTCAAATCCGAGGGCGGTTCGATCAGCGGAAAACTTCTCCGCTCGAACGGGAGACCGCGGCCTTACACCGAACTCGAACTGGTGCCGCTCGGCGATGAGGAGAAAAGTTCCGATATGCGGCTCTGGGCGATCAGCGATATGCGCGGCGTTTTTGCGTTCAAAGACATCCCCAACGGAAAATACACCCTGAGCATAAACTTCAACGAAGCCCCTTCGGAAACTTCCCCGTTCTCGACCTTTTACTTTCCGAACACCGCCAACCGCGACGAAGCCAGGATTTTTGAAATAACCGACGGAATTATCTTTAACCGTCTGAATTTCCGGCTCCCGCCCGATCTGGCGACAAAATTTATCACCGGCAAGGTTTTACGCGAAAACGGCGAGCCGGTCAAAGACGCTTACATCAGTCTGGTTGATATGGAATTCAATGATCATATCAGTTTCGGCAACATCAAGACCGACGCCAAAGGAGAATTCCGCGTCAGAGCCTATATCGGCCGAGAATACGGCATCGTCGCCATTCTCTTCGACACACCGACGCTCGATATTTATTCGGAAGTGACAGCCCGCGGTCAATCCGACGTTTTTAAACTCGACGAAGAATTCAAGCCGCTCGAGATCGTCATCAAAGAATTCGCCGTCAAAAAACCGCAGGAACCGCAGGACAAACGTATCATCGGAGGTATCGGGTTTTGAGAAATAACTTTTTGAATAAAGTTTCGATCACATTCTTCGCATTATTTTTGATGCTTCTTATGGGAAGTTTCGAGCAGGTGTCGGCTTGCAGTTGCATTCAATCCGCTCCGTGTCAGGATTATGATCGTGCCGATGTGGTTTTTGTCGGAAAAGTGGTCGGCTCAAAATATCAAAAAACCGTTGAAGAATATGTAGAATCGCTCGAAACTTCGCTAAAGCCGAAAAAAAAATCTGTAACTTACGATGTCGGCGAAATTTATTTTGAAGTAACCGAAAAATTCGGCGAAGCGAACATCGGTTCGCGTGTAACGATCCATTCGACAACCGGCGGCGGAGATTGCGGATATTGGTTTGAACGCGGAAAAACCTACATCGTTTTCGCCAGCCGTGAAGGTTCGGAGACAGATTCGGGCATTTCGAGTCTGACCTTCGGGGGCGATATAAAAGAAAAATTAAAACCCGAACCGAACAGACTTTGGACGACGATCTGTTCGGGAACAAGAAGTGCCGAAAGCAGTGAAGCGGTTTTAAAGTATCTGCGGAATTTGCCGAAAGACGGTTCGGGCGGAATGATCCTGGGCAGAATTGACGAATCGATCAAAGATTATTCAGAAGAGAATCTGAGGTCAAAACCGATGCCCGAAATACAGGTCAAAGCCCAACAAACGAGCGGCGACCAGCGGGCTTTTTACGGGACGACCGATAAAAACGGCTACTATGAAATAAAAGTTCCGCCCGGAAAATATCTGGTTACTTTGCTCGATTCGACGCTTTATTACGGCGAACTTTCCGACAACGAACCTTTGGAAATAGCCGATAAAAAATGCGAACTCAAAACATTTTACGTCGTTAACGACAGCCGCATCGAAGGCAAGGTCATTGATGCGGACGGAAATCCGGTAACGGACATTACGATCGATCTGATTCCCGTCGGCAAAGATCGAAACGATCAGGGATTTGATTATGAACTTTCCCAACTTTTTAATGAAGGAAAATTTACTTTTGCGGGTCTGGCTTTGGGACGCTATCAGATAAGTCTGAATTACACAGATAAACCCGACGAGGATTCGCCGTATCCGACCTTCTTTTATCCGAACACGGCAAACCGCAGTGAGGCAGAGGTTTTTGAAATAAAATACGGCACAAAGATCAAAGATTTGATCTTTCAGCTTCCGCCGAAATTAAAGAGACGTAAAATCACGGGGCAGGTTTTATGGAAAAACGGAAAACCGGCAAAAAATGCCGAAGTGCAATTAGTTGATGTAGAGTTTGACGATAATGTTTTTTTTGACCGAATAAAGACAAATGCAAACGGTGAGTTTGAAGCGGTTTGGTTGGAAGGCAGAAAATATAAACTGAAAGTGATCGTATGGCAAAAATCAACAAAAGATAACTATTTTTTCGGAGTTGCCGATACCGAGTCGGAAGTTTTTACACTTGATGAAACTACGCCGAAATTCAAGTTGGTTTTGAATAATATAGATCCGAAAGAAAGATCAATTACCAGAACAACCGTTAGGTCGAATTAACCGTTAAATTTTATGAGAAACAAAGTCTCAATTTTAATTTTCACATTTTTCTTTCTGTTTCTCACGGGAAGCGTCGAGCAGGTTTCGGCCTGTTGGTGCCGGAGTCAACCTGTTTGCGTCCGGACAAATGACGCATCGGCAATTTTTAGCGGCAAGGTTTTGAAAATTACGAATAATGAAACCCTGCCGGATGGTGTGGTTTCATTTAGCCCGAAACAGACAATTTCCGTCGCCGCCTACCTTTTTTACTATCATTCCTTGCTTTCGTAATTTTCTCTTAAACTACTTTAAATCCTTCATTTTTAATTGTATGTTTTGTAAAAAGGAATTCTAGCTGAAGTTTCTTGTTTGACTTATATTTATGAACTTGGTTTTTAAAATTTTCTTCTTCCTGATCCACAAATTCCTTTAGTTCCGCCACTCGTTTTTTCTGTTCAGTATCTATTGTTTTTTCAAGAGACTGGTCTTTTGGCTGATCTTTTGT
>JBGTRS010000551.1:0-3038 GCA_041940665.1 Pyrinomonadaceae bacterium
ACAGCAAGTCCAGACTCGGTTTGCTCAAAGAAGCTTACAGCAAAATGGGCGAAACGAATGTGACGAACGGTTTCGAAGGACGTTTGATGCAGACCGAACTGGAGTATAAACAGGTTGAAGCTCTGATGACATCGGACAAAAATCTGTCGCCGGGCGAACTGCTCGCCCTGCAGGCAAGACTCTATCAGGTTTCCCAGCATATCGAGGTGATGAGCAAGGTCGTTGACCAGATGGCGGGCGGGATCAAAACGATTTTAAATACGAATCTTTAAATTTTTTTGATAATAGATGGCTTCTGCAAATGTAAAAGTTGAATATCAGATTACGCCTGATCTCAGGCAAAATGATCGTGTCGGTAAAATCCGTCATTCGCGTTCAAAAAAGACTTTTGCATTGCGGGATGAGAACAAACAAGTTCCGCCAAGCGATCAACTAAAACGTGATTTTGAAGAACCGAATTTAGATCAGGACGTTTGGTTACGCGAGCGAACCATCGAAGAGCTGAAAACCCTGATGCAGGCGATCCAGCTCGGCGTGACGGACGAATGGCAATTGACCGACCTGATCTTTTACGCCCGTCATCCCGAATTAAAAGGAACGCCGCTGACGGCTGAAAATCAAAATCTGCTGGATGAATGGAATTCGATCAGTGCCTTGCTGGTGCATCCGACTCTCAATGAGATCAAGGATGTCATCGGAGCGGAAAAGCTGAACAATCTGGCTGATTTCAAAGTTGATCTCGACCGGGCGTTTGCCGATGCCAGCAAATTCCGCGTCAATGCCGGAAATCTTGAAAATTACACGACCAAATACGACAACATCATCGCCAATGCGGTCGAATGGTGTCCGGGACTTTCCCCGGCAATTTTGAAAAGCCTTCTGGCTCAGGAATCGAGATTTCATCCGACCGTTATCAACAAATACGGTTACGCCGGAATCGCCCAGTTCGGACGGGTTGCCGCCCGCGAAGTCGGACTTTTTGTCGGAATTGCCGGGTCGGCTTCCGACGAACGCCTGCAACCCGAAAAAGCAATTCCGGGAGCGGCCAGACTTTTGAACATCAAGGCGAAACGACTCGGCGAAATGGCCTTTTCGCGTTACGGACAACCGACCGGAATCGAATTTTGGAAATTTGTCACGGCCGCTTATAACGGCGGCGAAGGTACCGTAACGGTGGCGATGGGACACGCATACCGGACGGGCTTGGCAAACGCTAAAGCCAAAGGTCTGGTCGGAGCGGAAGCGGTTTCTTTTGCCAGAAATTACGCTTCAAATTGGGAAAACCTGAAGATCGGCGGAATGAATTCGCCTCTGGGTTTAGCGGCGGCCAGATATTTTCCGAACATTGCCGCTCAGAAATATCACGAGATCGGCAATTACCCGACCCAGATCGTCGCCCGCGTCGCCGGAAAATTTGCATAAGACATTTGCAGGGGTGGTAACCTGCAAAATTAAGACCGCAGAGACTAATGATCTCCAGTCTCTGCGGTTTTTTTTTATTGATACATCTTTGCAAAGAATTGGATCATAAATTCAAACGCTTCATAAAAATCGTCAAAATAATTTATATATTGCGAAACGATGATCTGCACCGAAAGTGCGACGACAAAAATCCCCATCGCCATTTTGACGGGAAGACTCAAGAAAAATACATTCGCCTGCGGAGCCACGCGGTTGATCAGACCAAAAAAAAGATCGGTCAAAAGCAAGGCGAGCAAAGCCGGAACCGCCAACTGCATTCCGATAGTGAAAATACTCGCCGTAATAACCGCGATAAATTCCGCCGCCGGAGTCCAACCGGCTTCGATCTGCGGAAATTTCGTGGCCGGAATAAATTCAAAACTTCTGATGAGTGCCGAGATAAAAAAACGATGGGCTCCGATGGTTAAAAATACGACGATCGCCAGTTGAATCTTGAATTGCCCGAGTTGGGAAACCTGTTGCTGAACCTGCGGAGCAAGCAGTTCGCCCATCGTCGAGCCTCTCTGAAAATCTATCAACCTGCCCGCCACCAAAACGGCTTGAAAAATTACGGAAGCGACAAATCCGAGTGTAAACCCGACAAAAACTTCTTTGGCGACAAGAAAAACGAATCCGACCGGACCGAAACCGAGCGGCGATCCGTCCATCGGAATTTCCGCAACGACCGAGGGATAAGTGATGATAACAAGTGCCGTGGCGGTGGCGACTTTGACCTGGGTGGGAACGGCCTGACCGCCGAAAAACGGGACGATGTTGACAAAGGCGACGAACCTTGCGAACAACAATCCGAACAGAACGAGAAAAGCTTGCGGGCTGGCACTGAGCTCAAATGTTTTGAGAACAAGTTCGAGAAGTTGTAAAAATTCCTGCATTTTTCACGGTGTAGATTTTTTATCTGACGACGCTGACTTTCAGCATCATATCAAAAGCCGTCTGCCCGAATTCGACCAGCCATTTGAGCATCCAGGGAGCGGTGATGATAATCACCAAAATCGTCGCTATGATCTTCGGAACAAAGGTCAAAGTCTGTTCCTGAATCTGCGTCAGAGCCTGAAACAAACTGACCAGCAGACCGACGATCAGACTGGCCAGAAGCGGAAAAAGCGATAAGAGAAGTATCAGCCATAAACCCTGCTGAGCGATGTTCGTAAACATTTCCATATTTTATTTAAACTCCTCCCCCGTCAGACATATCCCAATACAAGATTTTTTATCAGGATGACCCAACCGTCGATCATCACAAATAAAAGCAATTTGAACGGAAGTGAAATGATCGTCGGCGAAAGCATAAACATACCCATCGCTTGCAGGATGTTGGCGACGACCATATCGATTACCAGAAACGGGATGAACAGAAAAAAGCCGATCTGAAAGGCCTCGGTCAATTGGCTCGTGACAAACGACGGAATGATGATGCGGAAATCATCGGGTTTGATCTCATTCGGGTCGTTGCCGTTGCGTTGAGCCATTTTCTGGGCGAGTTGAAAAAACATCGTCTGATTCTTCTCATGCGAATGTCTTTTCAAAAAATCCCGGAGCGGTTCTTTCCCTTTTTT
>JBGTRS010000552.1:0-3037 GCA_041940665.1 Pyrinomonadaceae bacterium
CGGCATGATAGCCGATTATAGCATTCATACTGATACAGACAATCACAACCCACATGCACACATTTTGCTAACCACTCGTGAGATTGACGAAAGTGGTTTTGGCAAGATCGGCGTTGATGATCGGCATTCCGTAAAGCGGGCTGGATTCGTCTTCGCGGGCTGCCGGGTTGACGACGTCGTTGGCACCGATGACGATGGCGACATCAAAATTATCCATCCGCGGATTGACCGCATCCATTTCGAGCAGAACGTCGTAGGAAACATCCGCTTCGGCGAGCAAGACATTCATATGTCCGGGCATCCGTCCGGCCACGGGGTGAACGCCATAGACGACTTCCGCACCGTTATTTTCAAGTAGTTCCTGCAATTCTTTGACGACGTGCTGGGCCTGAGCGACCGCCATTCCGTAACCCGGTATTATCAGGACGCTCGAAGCCGCTTCCAGAATGTAAAAAGCGTCTTCGGCGACGATCGGTTTGACCGTTCCCTCGATCTCGCCTTTCGCCTGTTTTGGCGAACCGAAACCGCTAAAGAGAACATTTGTCAGCGAACGGTTCATCGCCTTGCACATGATCTTCGTCAGGATAATTCCGCTTGCACCAACTAAAGAACCGGCGACGATCAGCAACAAATTATTGATCGCAAAACCCGCCGCACAAGCCGCTAAGCCCGAATAGCTGTTTAGAAGCGAGATGACAACGGGCATATCGCCGCCGCCGATGGGAATGACGAACATCACGCCGAAGATAAACGAAAGGGCGATGGTGATGTAAAGAAACGTAAGATTTGTCGGGTCAATGATAAATAAAATGCCGAACGTCAGAATGGCCATCATCAGGATCGTATTGACGATCTGCTGACCGCTGAACAGAATCGGCTTGCCGTCCATCCTGCCGCTCAGTTTTCCGTAGGCGATCAGGCTTCCGGTAAAGGTAACGCCGCCGATCAGGATCGAGAGAAAAATTGTCGTCACGGTAAATTTCGTATTGCCGCTCGCGTAGAGTGCCGCCCAACCGACCAATAAACTCGCCAGACCGCCGAAGCCGTTAAAAAGTGCGACCATCTCCGGCATCGCCGTCATCGCCACGATCCTCGCCGCAAATGCTCCGATGACTCCGCCGATGATGATGCCGATCACGATCCATTGAAATTCGATGATGGATTTATCAAACAGCGTAACGACGACGGCGATGAACATTCCGAGCGACGAGATCAGATTTCCGCGTCGGGCCGTCGCAGGCGAACTCAGTTCCTTCAGCCCGAAGATAAACAGAATGGCTGAAAGAATATACGCCAGATTGATTAAAATTGCCGGGTTCATCTATTTTTTGCCCTTTAACTCCTTCTTTTTGAACATTCCGAGCATCCGGTCTGTAACGAGATAACCGCCGATGACATTGATCGTTGCAAAGATCACGGCGGCCGTGCCGAGAATCGTCGCCATCTGCGGTTCACCTGCTCCGGCGGAAGCCAAAGCACCGATCAGAGTTATGCCGGAAATCGCATTCGATCCCGACATCAAAGGCGTATGCAAAGTCGCCGGAACTTTGTTGATTAGTTCAAAGCCCAGAAATATCGAGAGAATCAAGATAAATGCTAAAAATACAATTTCCATCGTAATCAAATTTGTAGGGGCAGCGGCTTGTCCCTGCCCATGAGCGAAGCGAAAACAAATGTAATTTACCCGAAATCTCCGGAATCAGCACACATTTTTCGCCGTACGGCTCATGGGCAACCACAAGGGATTGCCCCTACATTTTTTTATAAATCTCTTATAATTTTACCCTCGTGCGTAATTACACAACCTTTTATAATTTCGTTCTCAAAATCCAGCTTAAAACCTCCGTTGTCTTCTTTGTCAGTAAATTCATCAATTAAATTATGCAGATTTGATGAATACATGACGCTTGCGTCGCGGGCGACAAAGTTCGTCCAGTTGCCGTCACCGATAACCGTCACGCCTTCGATCTCGACGGTTTCGCCCGCCACCGAACCTTCGACGTTGCCGCCTGATTCCGCCGCCATATCAACGATGACGCTTCCCTTTTTCATTTCCGCGATCATCTCCCTTGGAATGATCAGAGGCGGTTTGCGTCCGAACAGCTGAGCGGTCGTGATGACGATGTCCGATGCGGCGATCTGTTTTTTTTGTCCCTGTTTTTGCAGTTCTTTCTGCTCGTCCGTGAGTTCGACGGCGTAACCGTCCTTGGTCTGCGAAGTTTCGCCGAGATCAATATCGAGAAACTTGGCCCCCAGAGACTGCACCTGTTCGGCAACGACGGGCCGCGTGTCGAAGGCGACGACCTTCGCACCCAGGCGTTTTGCCGTGGCGATTGCCTGAAGCCCGGCAACTCCGGCACCGATGACAAAAACGGTGGCGGGTTTTAAGGTTCCCGCCGGAGTCATCATCATCGGCAAGATGCTGGGCAATTTCTGGCAAGCCAAAATGACCATCACATAACCCGCTAAATTTGCCTGCGAACTCAATGCGTCCATCTTTTGAGCGAGCGTCGTCCGCGGAATCATTTCCATCGAAATCGCCGTTATTTCATTTTTTCGGAATTCTTCGATCAGATCCCGTTCGTTGAAGGGATCGAGAAAACTGATGTGAATACTTCTTTTTTTTTGTTTGGAAACTTCATCGAACGAAGGCTTGCGGACCCGCAAGATCGCGTCGGATTTCGAAAGAATCTCATCCCGATTTTCAGTCAATTCCGCTCCCGCGTCCCTGTATTCGGCGTCGGAAAAACCCGCCGTTTCGCCGAGATTTTCCTCGAGCAAAACTTCGTTTCCGAGCCGCACGAGTTTTTTTACATCGTTTGGGACGAGTGAAACTCTTTTCTCGTCAGGATGAATTTCTTTCGGAACTCCAATCAACATAAATAGTTATATAAAGTTATTTCGTGTGGAGTTTATAATAGCAGAGTTTTGAAAAAAATCCAGATTTTCTTATAGACACAAATACGTCCTCATTTGAACAACTGTTCTCTAGTTATGCACTGATTACAGATTGGTCAGGTATTGGTTATGAATATGC
>JBGTRS010000553.1:0-3032 GCA_041940665.1 Pyrinomonadaceae bacterium
TTTGCACGACGCTTCCAAAATATCGCCCAGTTCCTCACAAACCGGATGCGAAAACGTGATATGTCCGACGATGCCTTCGCCGAAAAATGTGGATTCCTCGGCTCTCGCCCGCGTCCGGTCAAAAAACTGATCGGGAATGCAAAAATCCGTCGGAGCGTAATCTTCTCTTAAAGAGCCGACCGCCGAAACCGACAAAATATAATCCACGCCCAAAAGCTTCATCGCGTAGATATTCGCCCGAAAGGGAAGTTCTGTCGGTAAGATCTTATGTCCACGTCCGTGCCGCGGCAAAAACGCAACCGTCACACCTTCCAGTTCGCCGATGATAAACGAGTCCGAAGGTTTCCCGAACGGCGTTTCAACTTCCTGCTCTCTAACATTTTCAAGTTCCGGCATCTGATACAAACCAGAGCCGCCGATTATTCCGATATTTATTTTTTCCATATTTTATTTTTTATATTTCCACTTAAAATATTGTTTAGTTGCATCTCTTGTCCATTCTGCTCTATCGCGGACAATTGCATTTTCATCATTTAATGCTTTTTCAATAATAGGTTTAAATATTTTCTCATCTAATTTTCCGTCAATTCGTGCAATATGTTCTAACCCTTCAATCGCATGAGCACGAACATTCGGGTTCGAATGCTCTGTTAATTTAAGGCAAATTTCTTCAGCAAAATCTCTATCTTCATAATATAAAGAGGCAAATAATGAAACAAAAATAAGTTTTTCAATATCATTTTCAACTATGGCTTGTTCCATTTCAGATTTTGAAAATTTGGGTATTGGTACGTATTTCATTGGTTTTTTGCTTTTTCACAATCAGCGGTTGATTTTATTGGAAACTTGATGAGTTTTCTTTGTAGCTTCGGCAGAAGCGGAAATAAAGTAGCCAGTGGTGAAGCGATAGCGAAACCTCTGGACAAGTTGAATAAGACATTCGCACTCCGCAAGGAGTGCAACAAATAATCTGTCGCTCTTTCAGAGCTAAAAATATCTGACGAACATAAACCAGAGGTTTCACTTCGCTTCACCACTGGCTATTATATCGGCACGGCTTCGCCGTTAAAAACAAAAAGAATCTAAATCTAACCACTAATTGTCAAAGAGCCGATTTTCTTATATTTATTTTCTATTTATTTCTTTTTCCTATCTTATTCGCAAAGGTCATTAAAACGCCCAAAGTTCCCAAAAACAAAATCAAAATTCCGCTGATTATATAATCCGAATTTTTTTCAATATTGTGTCCAGTGATCGTCAAAACCGTAAAAACAGCGGTTGCCAATAATAGCAAAATGCCGACGGTTTGAAAGATGATCCCTTTTTTGAAAAGAAACAGGGCGATCAGATTTCCCAAATACGATCCGAATAATAATAATCCGACGCCTGCGAAAATCAAAATTACGTAAAGAATTGGTTGGGTTTTCGGCGTAATAAAAAGCCGGTCGGTAATAAATATCTTTTCTTGGGCGGCGTAAAATTGTGCGTGAATAAAAGACAGAATCGCCAAAAGAACGGGCAATATCAGAAGTTGAAGTTTTCGGTTCCGACGCATTATTTACAAAAATTATTCTATTTACATTACGTCAATATTGAAGTTTTGTCGCTGAAAGCGACCAATATAATAGCGTAGGGTGCAGCGAATGATAATGAGCGAAACCCTACGTTACTTGAAAACAGAAGACCGACGCTGAAAGTGTCGAACAAACAAGGCGGATTGTTGCTCACTTTCAGCGAGCGGATTTCAACTTACATCAAACGTAGGGTTGCTCCCTACGCTATAATGTCTGTCGCCTTTGGCGACTAAGAAACTCCAAAGTTTATAGGAAGAAATTTATCACAACGGTATTTGCTGAAATTCGTAATTCTATTTATCGAGTTGTCCGCTCAGCCAATGACTGACATCCTGAAGACTCGCCTGCGAGATCTCGTGAGCCATTTCGTATTCTTTGTAAGTTAAATCAACAGACAAAAGCGACAGAACTTCCTTCGATTCACGTCCGTTGTCGATCGGGATGACCGGATCATAAACTCCGTGGGTTACAAACACGGGAAAGTCTTTGAGCTTTTCTGTGTTTTCTTTAACGATCATCTCATCCGCCGCCCGTCCGCTCATCAAAACCGCACCGGCAAATTTTTCCGGCGCGTTAAAGACGGAAGTGATGCCGATCATCGAGCCCTGACTGAATCCGCCGATAAAAACGCGTTCCGCATCGAGATCGTGTTGGGCAACGAGTTCGTCGATAAATCCGAGCAGCATCTCTAAACTCTGTCCGAATTGCTCGGCGTTAAACCCCGAAACCTGTCCGCCTTCAAAATAGAGTTCAAACCAGGCCCGCCCGCCGAACGGCAACGCAAAAGGAGCCTGCACGCTGGCAATAAAAAACCGTTCATCCAAAAACGGAGCGAGCCCGAACAGATCATTCGCATCCGCTCCGAATCCGTGGAGCAGAATCAGCAAAGGAGATTTTTCGTTTTCGGTCTGTTTAGTCGGTTCTTTGTATAGAAATTTAAGTTTCATAAATTTTAAGTATCATTTTTTTTAAATGCTTTATCAAATGATTGCAAGTCTTCCAGGTTTATTCGTTATAAAAATAGATTTTCAGGCAATTTGCATCTTTCTTTTACCTGTAATCTCCATCTTTGCAACCAAATTAAAATTGCGGAAAGTTGAATGAAAAAATCACAATTCCAAATAGTTGTATCTTTATTGGCATTTTTATTAAACGTTACATCTGTATTTTCTCAAGTAACGGATTCCAATTTATTTAATCAGTCTAGCAATGATAATTGGTTTATTGTGAGAGTTTTAAGTCACGAGCCTTTTGTTTTGGAAACTGTAGATTGGAAGATACAGGAAGAACCGATAACACCGCAAAATAGCCCCGCACGTCTTTATTTGGTAGAAGAAGACAGTTATGTAGAACCCGAATCTATCAGGAAGTTTAAGACAGGCGATATTTTAATTGGAGAAGCTTGTATTGTTAATGTTCACGACAATTGCGGAGAAATAGAAAATAAAGAAAGATCAG
>JBGTRS010000554.1:0-3032 GCA_041940665.1 Pyrinomonadaceae bacterium
TCGGAAGCCTTCATTTTACTAAGGATATTGCTCACGGCCTTCGCGTTTCGATCCAGGAGGCGAACAAGATCAAGCATGATTTCGGATGCGTTGCGGCGTTCCTTATGAACGACGAGGAGCGGCAGCAAGTGATCGAGATCGTTCCCGTTGGCCGAAGCGAATCACGCCGGCTATCGAAAGAGATCCTTTGTGACATCATGCAGCCGCGTGCGGTCGAACTCCTGCAGCACATCGCTGCCGAGATAGCGAAGACTCAATCGTCGATCCCAAGCGGTGTGGTTCTAACGGGCGGTGGGGCTCTTGCCAGGGGTATGGTCGAGATCGCCGAACAGGTTTTCGATGCTCCAACGCGGCTCGGATTCCTTGATGAAAAGTCGTTCGGCGGGCTTGCGAATGAGATCCAGAATCCGTCTTGGGCAGTGGCCAGCGGGCTTGCCCTGTCGTCCGTTCGATCGCAGGTGCGCGAGATGAATGCGCATGGAAGGTCGCGCTCGAAGGGAGTTGCGGCATGGTTTGAAAATTTTCGCGAAAAGTTTAAGTAAAGGCCGCCTCACGGCTGGATTTTTACCACTAATCGTTGTATGCTGTGTGTCCGTCAGCACAAGATATAGTTGAACCCGATTCTTCAACGATACAAGCCGGACATTGAATTATTTTTGTTAGCTTTTCCGAATAACGGAGAAAGCGTTGGCCATTGACGGAAGAAATTAAATGAACAACGGTGCACTCAAGATGTTTCTCGACGAGCCCCCAATAACCGGGGCCCGGATCAAAGTGGTCGGTGTCGGCGGCGGAGGAGGCAACGCCGTCAACCGGATGATCGACGCAGGCATTAAAGGCGTCGAGTTCATCGTCGCGAATACCGACCTGCAGGCGCTGAACGCATCGAAGGCGCCGATGAAGATCCAGCTTGGCGGACGTTCGACGCGCGGGCTCGGTGCGGGCTCGAACCCCGACGTCGGTCGCGAGGCGGCGCTCGAAGATCACGAAAAGCTGCTCGACGTTCTCGAAGGCTCTGACATGGTGTTCGTTACCGCAGGATTGGGCGGCGGCACAGGAACCGGAGCTGCTCCGGTTGTGGCGTCGCTGGCGATCGAACTCGGAGCACTGACCGTAGCCGTTGTAACGAAACCGTTCACGGTTGAGGGCAGGAAGCGGATGCAGCAGGCCGAAAAGGGACTAGCCGAACTTCGCGGCTGCGTCGATACGATCATCACGATCCCGAATTCAAAGCTTCGCGAGGTCGAAGAAAAGATCACCTTGGTCGATGCGTTTCGTCGAGCTGATGACATTCTACTGCAAGCGGTCCAAGGCATCACGGACCTGATCACGACGCCGGGAATCATCAATCTCGATTTTGCAGATGTCCGCACAGTCATGACCGGCCGCGGTGTAGCGTTGATGGGCGTGGGGGCGGGCAAGGGTGAGAACGGTGCTTCGCAGGCGATGCGGTCGGCTCTTGATTACAAGCTTCTCGAAGAAAATTCGATCGCCGGAGCAAAGGCTGCTCTGATAAATGTGACCGGCGGGCCGCATATGCCGCTCGGCGAGATCGAAGATGCGATCGGAATGATCGAAGCCGAGGCCGACGAGAACGCCGACATCATCTGGGGCAGCGTGATCCGAGAGGATATGCACGACGAGATCAAGGTCACCGTGATCGCGACCGGGTTCGACAGTGCGGTTCAGTCGATGCAGCCGCGTCCGATGGCCTACGAGGCTCAAGCCGTCGTCAACGGATCGCCGATCTTCATCCCGCAGGACAGTGCTCCTGAAGATCTAAACGTGCCGACATTCATACGTCGGCAGGCGGATTAGTTGCGGCTGAATTCAAGAATGACCTCCTCAGGTGGAACGCCCGAGGAGGTTTTTCTATGATTAGATACGATGAGTGAGCGCAAGCCATTTGTTGGAATAACAGTCGGCGACCCTGCGGGAATCGGGCCGGAAGTTGTTCTCAAGGCGGTTCTTGACGAGTCGATCCGTGCGGTGTGCCGACCCGTGCTCATCGGCGATCGTTTGAATCTCGAGTGGACGAGTGAGCAGCTTGGGCTGGATGCAGTGTTGACCGATCTTGGAGCGTCAGACGGCATCGAGGTGATCGACCAAGCGAACTTTAACGGGCCTATTCAGTTTGGTGTTGAGTCTAAAGCTACGGGTCACTCTGCGGCAGATAATATACAAGCGGCCGTCCGGCTTTGGAAAGCAGGTACTATCGATGCGATCGCAACGGCGCCGATCAGCAAGAACGCCCTCAAGCTCGCGGGCGTAGATCATCCCGGGCATACGGAATTTTTAGCGGCATTGACGAATACGAGAGAATTCGCAATGAGTTTTTTTGCGGAAAAGTTGCGAGTCGTTCTGCTTTCTACGCATGTCTCACTCAGAAAGGCCATCGATCTCGTGACCCTCGAGGCGTTGATCAAGCTGATCGGGTTTGCGGACCGAACATTGCCGGCCTTGATCGGAAAGCGGCCGAGGATGGCGGTTGCCGGCCTTAATCCCCATGCATCTGAAGGAGGTATGTTCGGTGATGAAGAAGAGCGGAATATAACGCCGGCGATCGAGAAATGCCGCGATGACGGTATAGATGTCAGCGGCCCATATTCTCCGGATACGATCTTTCTGCGCGGTTTCCGAGGTGAGTTCGATCTAATTGTTGCCTGTTATCACGATCAGGCGACGATCGCGGTCAAGTCGCTTTCGTTTGGAGCGTCGGTGAATGTGACGCTGGGGCTGCCGCTCATCCGGACATCGGTCGATCACGGGACTGCATTCGACATCGCAGGGAAAGGGATAGCCGATGAGTCGAGTATGAAGGCGGCGATCCGGCTGGCGGCGGAGCTGGTAAATGTTCGTCAGCCCCGACAATAGCTTTAAACGAGCGACGTTTTATGGAACAGTTCATATTGATCGCCGAAGATGATCCAGCCTTGGCAAATCTCATCAAGGCGGTTGTTGAGGGCGAAGGATTTTCTGCGGTATTGTCGAAAGACGGCAAAGATGCTTACCAAGCATTGAAGTCCGGGACG
>JBGTRS010000555.1:0-3030 GCA_041940665.1 Pyrinomonadaceae bacterium
ACCGTGAACTAAGAGAATTGAACAAAACTTTACATGTCAGTCAGGTAGAGAAACAACGTTTCATTCAACAATACAGTCGGTTTACCATCAATGATTTTGGCATACCGATCAGCGATCTCCTTTGCTTCAGGAATAAACGCCGTTGGCGGTTCTCCTTGATCCATAGCCGTTTTCATTAAACCGAAATCATTCTGAGAAATGTACGTAAGATAGCATAAATTTAGAGCTACCAGAACGATTCCCAAACGGTTTGAAACCAAAGATTTGATGAAATTATACATTTGTGATTTTTCGACTCCTTGAATTGATTTATAATTGCTTTACACTTTTGAGTGCAGAATTTGTTTCAATAAATGTCTTCGATCAGTTTTCCAAATCCGCGAACGCACGAATTTACCGAATGGGTTCTGTTCGGCGAATATTATTACAATGCCCGCGATATCATCGGTTTCGGCGGCGATCTGACGGTGGATAATTTGCGGGAAGCATATCGGAAGGGAATTTTTCCGTGGCATATTGACGGGCTTCCTCTTCCCTGGTTTTGTCCCGAATACCGGGCGATTCTGGAATTTGAGGATCTGCACGTTCCGAAAAGCTTGCAAAAGGAATGGCGAAAGACAAACTGGTCTTTTACGATCAATAAGGATTTTGCGGCGGTTATCGAAAATTGTGCGGCGATGGTGCGGTCGCACGAATCGGGAACCTGGATAACTTCGCAGTTTATCGAAACTTACACGGAACTGCACGAATCGGGCGAAGCTCACAGCGTCGAGGTTTGGGATGAGGAAGAAAAACTCGTCGGCGGTCTTTACGGCGTTGATGCCGGCGGAGTTTTTTGCGGCGAGAGTATGTTTTATAAAGAATCGAACGCTTCCAAACTCGCACTTTTATTTTTGATCGAACATTTGAAAACCCGCGGTTCAACCTGGCTCGATACGCAGGTGATGACGCCGCATTTCGAAAGGCTCGGAGCAAAGGAAATTCCGCGGAAAGATTTTTTGGATAAGTTGGAAAAAACGCAGAAGTTAGAACTGAATTTGTTTTAGAAATTATGCCGAACAGGGAACGAAAGAACATCAAACCGGGCTTGAAGGTCGCCATCGTGTTAAAACAAGACCAACGCACGGGCAAGGAAACCATCGGGGTCGTTAAGAATTTATTGACCAATTCAAAATTTCATCCGCACGGCATCAAGGTTCGCCTGACAGACGGACAGGTCGGGCGGGTGAAAAGAATTTTGGAAGAGAGTGAATAGATTTTAATGTTCTATTTACTATTCACCATTCACTATTTATGTCAAACAAATTTTTAATTTACGGAGCCAACGGCTACACGGGCGAATTGATCGCCCGCGAAGCGGTCAGACGCGGTATGAAGCCGATCTTGGGCGGGCGAAGCCGGAACAAGGTCGAGCCGCTGGCGAAAGAATTGAATCTGATCTGCCGGACGTTTTCATTGGAAGATAAAACATCGCTTGATTACACCTTAAAGGAAGTTGATTTTGTCATCCATTGTGCCGGTCCTTTTTCTTTGACCTCCCGGCAGATGGTCGAAGGCTGTCTGCGGACGGGCAAACATTATCTCGATATCACGGGCGAGATCGCCGTTTTTGAAGCATTGGCGAGACTTGATGAAAAGGCGAAAAAAGCCGGAATTATGGTTATGCCCGGCGTCGGTTTCGATGTCGTGCCGTCGGATTGTCTGGCGAAACATCTCAAAGAACGTCTGCCGGCGGCGACCGATCTCGTGCTCGCTTTTTACGGTTTGGGCAGAATTTCGCACGGCACGCAAAGCACGATGACGATGAATATCGGCAAAGGCGGGGCGATCCGCAGGGACGGCAAAATAACGAGTGTTCCGGCGGCTTTTGAAACCCGCGAAATTGATTTCGGCGAAGTGCAGAAAACTGCTGTGACGATTCCCTGGGGCGATGTTTCGACCGCCTTTTATTCGACCGGAATTCCGAATATCAAAGTTTTTACGGTCGTTCCCGAAAAGCAGATCACTCTGCTAAAAATGAGCCGCTACATCGGTTGGCTTCTCGCCACCAAGCCTTTCCAGAGTATTTTGCAAAGTCAGATTCCCGAAGGTGGTCCGAGCGAAGAAGAACGCGAAAAAGGCAAAACTTATCTCTGGTGCAAGGCGACGGATGCCGAAGGAAATTCGGTCGAATCCCGCCAGCAGGGTCCCGAAGGTTACAAATTTACTGTTCTGACGGCTCTCGAAATCGCCGAAAGAATTCTGCAGGATGAATTTTGCGTCGGGTTTCAAACGCCCGCCAAATGCTACGGTTCTAAACTTGTTTTGAAGATCGAAGGAGTGGAAAGGCAGGATTTGTAAGGTAAAAAGGCAAAAGTAAAAAGTAAAAAAAATTGGTTTTATCCTTCAAACCGACCGTAAATATCTTTACCGACTTTTTTACTTTTGCCTTTTGAATTACTCGACGGTTGCCGCCAGCGGCGGAGAATCGGTTTCGTGAATTTCGGACGTGAAGAGATTCAAAATCTTCAATCCTTCGGTCGAACGCGGACTGATAGTGCGGATATGCTTGCGTCCCTGCATTTCCCAGATCGCCGTGATCTCGCCTTCTTTTTCAACCGCGTGATACGAGATTTCTTCATCTTCGTCTTCGTCCGCCGTTTCTTCTTCGGTCGTTGCTTCAGTGGCGGTTTCTTCCGTCTTTGCCTCAGCGGTTTCTTCTGCTTTTGCTTCGCCTTTATCTTCGGCGATGCCTTGCTCCGTTGCGGGCGATTGAGTTTCAACCGCTTCGGTTACTTCTTCATTTGTTTCTGCTTGTGTTTCGTTTTCAGCCATTAACTTCTAAATGTCTCCTGTTATTAGATCGTAAAATTTCGATGTTTTTTTGTAATTGGCAATTTTGACACACGCCCAAAACTAAAGCAAGCATTGACGGTGCGAAAATGCTTTCATTTGTAATTAAACCTTGGCAAAGGTCAATCCCGTCTGACCTTGATACTTGCCGCCGCGGTCTTCGTAGGAGGTCGCACAATCTTCGTCGGATTCAAAAAA
>JBGTRS010000556.1:0-3027 GCA_041940665.1 Pyrinomonadaceae bacterium
AATTCAGGTCAAAATTTTTATACAAAACGTCATTCTTCTTGGGAGTTAATTTTTTACGAAGCATATACAAATCGTGGAGATTCTAGTAGGCGTGAAAAGTATTTAAAAACAACTCAAGGCAGACAAGCACTGAGAAGAATGTTAAGATGTTATTTCGAGGAAAATGAGATGAAAAATTTTAGAATGATTTTCACATTTTTTATATTGATCTTTGCCGTCACGCTCGTTTCGGCTCAAACCGAACCGCCGACCAATGATTTCGTCGATAATGATCTCGTCGAAAACGATCAACCGATGCGACGCGGCGAAATCATTGCCCGTGAATTGGGCTTGACCAAAGAACAGCAAATGCAAATTCGTCAGATCAATCAGCAAAGACGACCACAGATGCAGGAAGCTCAACAAAGATTCAGAACCACCAAAGCGGAATTGGATGAACTGATCTATGCCGATGAGATTGATGAAGCGACGATCCAGGCAAAAGTTCGGGCTGTGGTCGAAGCCCAAGCCGAAATTACAAAGATCAGGACCATGTCGGAACTGGCCGTCAGAAATGTTCTGACGCCCGAACAATTGGTCAAATTTCGCGATCTGCGTGATAGATTTATGGAACAGCAAAAACGTCGCCAAATGCAAAGACAAAGAATGCAGAACAGACGGCAAATGAACGATAGAAATCCAAATCTCAGACCCCGTCCGAATCAGAACCGAAATCGTCCGTAAAAAAATTTATAATTTTGGAGAAGCTTGCATTTGGCTTCAACCTGAAAGCCTGTCTTTTTGAAAAGACAGGCTTTTTTGATTTTATAATTTTATTCATCGGATGTTATCTATTTTAAAAGTTTTTGGTAAAATCATAAAATCAAATAGTTTAGAGAGTAATCCAAAAGTTTTTCTATTAAATGAATCCGCTCAAAAAATTTCTGTTTGAACTGCAAGAGATAACGTATCTGATCTATTATGCGTTTATCCGTCTCTTCAAACGTCCGACTTATTTTGCCGAAAGCATCAGACAGATGGATATAATCGGTGTCGGGTCTCTGCCGATCATTCTTCTGACGGGATTTTTTACCGGCGGAGTTTTGACACTGCAAAGTTATCCGACGCTCGAATATTACGGCGGGCAGAGCCAAACCGGACAACTTGTCGCATTTACATTGATCCGCGAACTCGGGCCGGTTCTGTCGGCTCTGATGGTTTCGGGCCGGATCGGTTCGGCCATTTCGGCGGAACTCGGTTCAATGGTCGTTTCACAGCAGATTGACGCGATGCGGGCTTTGGGCACCGATCCTTATAAAAAACTTGTCGCCCCGCGAATTATCGCTTTGATCTTGATGCTTCCGCTTTTAACCGTGGCGGCGGATGTTTTCGGAATTTTAGGCGGCGGAGTTGTCGCCAACAGTTTATTCGGTTTGGATTACAATGTCTTTATAACTTCAGTCCGTAACGGCATTACCATGCAGGATATTATCGGCGGAGTGATAAAACCTTTGGTCTTCGGTCTTATCATCGGAAGCGTTTCCTGTTATAAAGGGTTAAGCACGACCGGCGGAACGGTCGGAGTCGGGCGTTCGACGACCAATGCGGTCGTGCTTTCGTCAATCGTTGTGATCATCGCCGATTTCTTCCTGTCACGCGGATTACAACATATACTTGACGCAAAAACTATTTCATAAAAATTCTTTTACTTTTTTTATGACTTCTTCAGTTTCAGACGAACAAACAAATCCTAACTTAAACTCCGAATCCCCCGAATTCGGCAGTTCATTTTACCGGGCTGACCGGGCCGTTCCGGCCATCGAATTCCGCGATGTGCGGCTTGCCTTTGATGACAAAGTGATTTTAGACGGCGTGAGTTTCAAAGTCCGCCGCGGCGAAACAAAAATTATTTTGGGTAGAAGCGGTAGCGGAAAATCTACGACGATCCGGCTCGTTTTGGGACTTCTAAAACCAGATGACGGCGAAATTTTGATAAACGGCGAAGACATCACATATTTTTCGGAAGCCCAGATGATGGATGTCCGCGAAAAGATCGGTATGGTCTTTCAGGAAGGTGCCTTGTTCGATTCGCTTTCGGTTTACGAAAATGTTGCCTATCGGCTTCATGAAAAAGACGTTGACGAGGAGATCGTCGAACAGGAAGTCAGAAAAATGCTCAGTTTTGTCGATCTCGAAGATGCGATCGACAAAATGCCCGCCGAACTTTCCGGCGGAATGCGGCGGAGAGTCGGCATCGCCCGGGCATTGATCGGTGATCCGCCGATCGTTCTGTTCGATGAACCGACCGCCGGACTCGATCCGCCGACCGCCCGGACAATTTGCGAACTGGCCATCAAACTGCGTGATATTCAGGATGCTTCTTCGATCTTTGTCACTCACGAAATGAAAAATCTGGATTATCTATCTTCCGAATATGCGATCAGAAACGATGAGGGTGAGATCGTATTCGAAGAAGAGGGCGAGCGTTTGTGTTTGATAAATACTTCGATAATAATGATTTATGAAGGACAAATCATTTTTGAAGGAAAGGAAGAGGAATTACGAGCAACCAAAGACCGTTATATTCAAAGATTTTTGAACGGAAAATAAAAGCAACTAAAATTTTCGGTTTTCAGTCAAAACTGAAAAAAAATTACAAAATATGCCAAAGAGTAATAAAAATCTCGGATTCAGTCAGCTGCGTGTCGGTATCTTCGTGCTTTTCGGTTTAGCGGTTTTGGGTTTTCTGATCTTAAACTCGACCGGCGATTTTAACCCGTTTGCCGAAAGACTCCGGCTTAAAGCCCGTTTTACAAGTGCCGACGGTTTAAGAGAAGGAGCCGAAGTGCAGCTTGCAGGGGTAACAATCGGAAAAGTTGATGAAATAAGACTTTTGCCTCCCGATAACCCGGAAGATGATAAAATCGAAGCGATGTTAAGTGTTGATACGATGCTTGACGGCAAACCGATTTCGGAAAGAATTCGAACCGATTCTACCGCACAACTTATTGCAACAAGTGTTCTCGGTAACGATAAGATGATTAATAT
>JBGTRS010000557.1:0-3024 GCA_041940665.1 Pyrinomonadaceae bacterium
GAATGATTCCGCAAAGCAGATTTTCGCCGATCGCTCAATATTATTTGCAGTTTCGTCCGAATCCGGATGCTTCGGGTAGAGCCACGGTTGGTGCCAATCAGTTGACGATGAACAACTGGCTGACGATGAGATTCGATCATAACTTCAACCAAGATCATATCGTGAACTTTACATTTAACTATACGGACTCAGACCAAGATGATCCGTTTGCGTTCGGGGGGGCTTCCGTTCCTGGATTTGGAGCGAAAGATTTGCAAAAAACGAGAAATCATATCGGCAGATATACTTGGGTAATCAGTCCGAATATGGTCAACTATCTTCTTGTAAACATTTCAAAAAACAAGCAGCCGGGAGTAGCTCCTGTTAACACGACGACACCGGAGGAAATCGGATTTACGGCTGACTTTGTTGCCAACCGCGGGTTTGTCGGACCTCCGGGAATCCGCTTGTTCAACCGCGGAGTGATTCTTGGTAACTCGATTCAAGGCCCTCAGGCGAGAGTCTCGGAAAACTATCAAATTCAGAACTCTTTCAGTTGGGTTGTTGGATCGCACCGGATGAAATTCGGTGTCGATGCTACGAAGTATAAGCAGGGAACCGATTTCTTGTTTATCAATCAGGGCTTTTTAACTTTTGCCGGTAACTTCGGCGGAAATACAACCGGTGATGATTTTGCCGACTTTTTGATCGGAAATTCACCGATCGCGGCCCAATACGGAGCCGCCGGTCGTCGTGATTATCGTCAATTGGCATTTGCCGGATTTGCTCAAGATAACTGGAATGCCGCCCGCGGATTAGTTCTTTCATACGGAGTTCGATATGAATATACGTCGCCGTTGAAAGACCTGCTAGACCGTGTTGCTTATTATCGTCCGGGTTCGACATCTCCGCAGTTGGCGGCGGGAACGCGTACTTTTGAAGGACGCCGAATCGTTGCCTCCAATGCAAATAACTTACCGAATGGTTTGGTTTATGTCGGCGATCCCGATAACGTTCTCGGCGGAACCGTTCCAAGAGGCGGAACCGAGCCGGATAAAAACAACTGGGCTCCGCGGGTTGGTTTTGCCTATTCTTTCCAGGGTGACGGCGACGGCTTCCTGGGAACTATCCTTGGTGAAAATCAAACCGTTATACGCGGGGCGTTCGGTGTTTACTACGGAGCGATCATCGGTGATACGGCTCTCCAGCAATTGACCGCACCGGGATATAACGGAACAAATACGTTCTATTTCCCGAACGGCGGAACTTTGGCTAATCCGTTCGCTCCCGATCCGTTCCCGAATTATGACGGTGTACAACCGACCCGAGCGAATCCGTTCTTGTCAACCGCCGATATTTTGATCGGTTCGGTATTGAATCAGGCATCCCAGCCGATCGATCCGAATCTGGCAACTCCATACACGATGCAATGGAATCTGACTCTGGAAAGAGGCTTTGCCAATGATTATGTGTTTGGTGTCAGTTATGTCGGAAACCGCGGTAAAAAACAATATGTCCGAGATGAAGTTAATCCTTCATTGGGAACATTTATCGTCCCGGGGTCAACCGCGGCGGGAACGCTTAACACCGTCGAATACGGGGTAATTCCCAACATTACGATCAACAATACCGACAGCCGCCGTCTGAATCCGAGTTTTGCCCGCGGCTTGCCGATGCTGACAACAGCCGGTATTTCGGCGTATGACGCATTACAGGTCAACTTCCAAAAACGGTTCAGTCCTGACGGTTTAACTTATCAAATTGCTTATACCTTCTCGAAGTCAATCAACAATGCCGACACTCAACGTGGCGGATTGGATTTAATTGACAGAGATATAGGCAGAGGATTATCGGGCGATGATGTCCCGCATAGATTTGTGGCAAGTTTCGTATATGAACTTCCATTCTTTAAAGACACGACAGGCTTCTTGAACAGACTTGTTGACGGATGGGGACTCAACGGAATTTACACATATCAATCGGGAAGTCTGATTTCGGTCGGAAATCCTAACGATACGATCGGGACAGCCGGGGTGATCAGCGGGGCCGATTTGGGCACTGAAGCATTCAGCACCTTAGATCCGAGAACCAACGGAAATCAAGGATTTAATCCGGGAGCGTTTACCAGTTTCAGTTGTGCTGTTAATGCCACAAGTACCACGACCGGTCAGACCATAACCGGCATATTAGGAGTTCCGACTGCTACCTGTCCGAACGGTTTCAGACGCGGAACGGCCACCGGACTTCAATTCAGACTGGACAATCCGCTTAATAACTTGGATATTGCCATAGTTAAAAAGACGAGATTGTTTAATGAAAGAAATATGCTGGAATTGAGATTTGAGGCATTTAATGCTTTCAATAAAGCTCAATTTACTACTATTACCACTAATCTGAGCAGTCCGACATTCGGACAATATACGGCGACGCGAGAAGCCAGAATTGTTCAACTCGGTGCTCGTTTAACGTTCTAAATTCAGATGATTTAACTTTCTAAATTTAGATAAAAGATGTTTTGTAAGTTTTCAGTCTGCCGAATTTTCATCCGGCAGACTTTTTTTATCAATAAACGGTTGTAAAATAAAGTTTCTCGGCTACAACAACGCTTTTAAAAAAGATATACTCAAGCTGAAGTAAGAACAGCAACATTCAAAAATGAGTTTCGTTAATCCTTCCAATTCTCAACTTTCGCTTTCACCGCTCGGAGCAGGTGATCTGATTGACCGTTCCGTCAGGTTCTACCGCAAGAATTTCTGGACGTTTATTTTGATCGCTTCGCCGCCGATCATTGTCGGGGCGGTTTTTCTGATCGGCTGGATGATGCTGGCAAGAAGTATTTTTTCGGTCAATCCCTCGAACCCGGCTGATGTCAGTCTTTATCCCGTTTTTGTTTCTTTTGGCGGAGTTTTGATCTGGGGAATCCAGACGGTTGCCGTTTTTGTCGTCATGGGCGGAGCTTCAAGAAATTTTGTCCGCCACATACTTTTCGGCGAAAAGATAACTTTCAGAGAAACTTACAAAAACGTCAAAAGCAGAATCGGCGGA
>JBGTRS010000558.1:0-3024 GCA_041940665.1 Pyrinomonadaceae bacterium
AGGTGCTCGGCGATCGCCTTGCGGCCTGCACGACCGACCACATCGCCAAAAAATGCAAGACGCATGAAAATTCCGCTACCGAGCCACACCAGACGATGGCTGCTTAGCTGACGATGGACGCCGTGTCCAAGCGGCCCGCCGCCCGCGCCGCCGCTCGCCAGTCAAGCGCCTGTAACTTCCCCCATCCCCGCCCCGAATTAACCGGCGAACCCGTCACGCAATACGCCTCTCAAATGCGTGAATGTTTCAGGAGGTATCGGTCCGGCGGCTGATGCGTTACGGCATTCCCAACGGGATGCAGTTTGTGCTGGAAGTGTTCGCATTTACGATTTTTATCTTTTTTGTTCCGACGGGCTTTTTGCCCGCAACTTCTATTGCCATAAATATATTTGTATGTGGATTGCCACAAATTGAATTTGATTAGTTGTAAAAATGCCACAAATAATTACTTTTTTCTAATAATATAAAGTATTTTACAAGGTTTTCTAAGCGGCATAAACTTTGCAATGTATTTTTCGAAGATGCAAAAGCAAAAAACCCTCAAACAATCAATCAAAACCAACGGAATCGGTCTGCATACGGGCGTTGAAGTTTCTTTGGAATTGAAACCCGCACCGGAAAACACGGGTTATATCTTTGTCCGCACCGATCTCGATAATTTTGAAATTCCGGCCTCGGCCGAATACATCTCGCGTTGCAGTTACGCGACGACGCTTCTGCGGAAAGGTGTCGTGCTTTCCACTTGCGAACATCTTCTTTCAGCACTTCGCGGCGTCGGGATTGACAATTGTTTTATCGAACTCGACAACATCGAGATTCCGATCCTCGACGGTTCATCGGAAAATTTTGTCGAACTGATCGAACAGGCCGGGATCGTCGAACAGGATGCAA
The DNA here is from genome assembly GCA_041940665.1 of Pyrinomonadaceae bacterium. Classification (GTDB taxonomy): domain Bacteria; phylum Acidobacteriota; class Blastocatellia; order Pyrinomonadales; family Pyrinomonadaceae; genus Aridibacter. Next base: position 892 of record JBGTRS010000558.1, read on the forward strand.
GACGCAGATTTTTTAAGGTTTTAAAAAAGGTCGAATTCGAGGATAACGACCGCAAAATGTCGGTCGAACCATCCGAAAAATTTGAAATTGACTGCATCATCGAATTCCCGCATCCGTTCATCAATACACAAACCTTTCATTTCGTTCTCGACAACGGTTCATTCGGACGCGAGATCGCTTCCGCCCGAACTTTCGGTTTTACGCAGGAAATCGAAATGCTCCGTAAAGCAAATCTCGCCCAGGGCGGATCGCTCGATAACGCAATTGTTCTCACCGAAAACGGAATGCTCAACGAAAACCCTCTGCGTTTTAAGGACGAATTCGTCCGCCACAAAATTTTAGACATCATCGGCGACATCGCCCTTCTTGGAATGCCGATGTTAGGCAAAATCACCGCCGAAAAAAGCGGTCATTCCATCCACGCTTCGCTGATGAGCAAATTACTAAAAACCGAAGACGCCTGGGAAATTATCGAGAGCTGAACCCGCTTCTATTTTTCATAAAAATAATAATTCAAACTACATTCAAATTGAACGATATTAGTTTCAATCTGACAGAACGGTTTTTTTTCAAAATTCCGTATATTAAGTCTAAGTTTAAGCATTGATTGAACTTAGACTTTTTTAAATGTGCGGCATAACAGATGCTTTTTAACCTACGTCCCCACGGTTTGTTTTAACAATTGAAACAAAATATCAAAGACATAAAAAAATGAAAGTTATTAAAAATATCAATCAGGTTTGTTCAGCACTTATTATGTTCGCATTTTGTTTGCAGATGTTTGCATTCAATCTCAATGCTCAAAAACTCAGAACAAATCAAACTCAAAAAGAAAATAAATCCATTGAGAATCACGCAAAAAAGAAAATTTCACCGGAATTGGAAGTAAAAACCAACGAACTTATTTCGGGATTGCGTGAAGACAAAAGGCAAAAGGTGATCATCCGGCTCAAGTCCGAAACCCGGCTCAATGAAATGTTCGGGAATAATCTATCCGAAGCCGGCCAAAAAATGTTATTTGATGAAGAAATCCGCAGTAACAAAGTAAAGCGTGGAATTTTATCTTCAGATTTGGCTCAAAAGAACGGAAGATTGGATAAATCTTTTGACAGATTAGGTCTGGTTTCGGCCGAACTGCCTCTTTCAAAGGTCGCCGAATTATCAACCAACGAAAATATCGAATATATTTCCCCCGACAGCCCGATTTCTTCCAGCGGTTATCATGTCGCCGAAACTTCAGGTGCAGATGATGCTTCGAGTGAGATCAGCGGCAGAGAAATTCATGGTGACGGCATCGGCGTAGCCGTTTTAGACAGCGGAATTGATATGACTCACGAACTTATGCAGCCTTATCCGTCTTATTTATCTTCGGACGGTGTTACGGTTTATCCTGCCAATCCGGGTGTTGTTTATTCAAAAGATTTTACGGGTCAAGGAACGACCACCGATAACTTCGGTCACGGAACGCACGTAGCCACGATGCTCCACGGTAATAAAAAGAAATTAAGCGGTGATTATCGCGGAACCGCCTGGGCTTCGAAGCTTTTAAATTTGAGAGTTTTGGATAACGACGGGCTTGGAACAGTCAGTAATGTCATTGCCGCGATAGATTGGGTCATCGCCAACAAATCTCAATACAATATCCGTGTCATCAATATGAGCCTCGGCACGATCGCTCAGGACAGTTACCGGAACGATCCGTTATGTTTAGCTTCGAGACGGGCATTTAACGCCGGCATCGTCGTCGTTGCCGCCGCCGGCAATGACGGAAAGGATGCGAATGGAAATAAAATTTACGGCGGAATACATTCACCGGGAATCGAACCGACAGTTTTGACCGTCGGTGCCGTCAATACGTTCGGAACAGACTGGCGTTCCGACGATCGAGTTACTTCTTTCAGTTCGAGAGGTCCGACGCGGGGTTATCAAACCATCCGAGGAAAACAGGTTTATGATAATCTGATCAAACCCGATCTGGTTGCTCCGGGAAATAAACTGATCGGTGCGGCATCCGTTGCGTCGCAAACAAAATCGGGAAGTTTGTACAATAAATATCCGCAGTTGAAAACCGGTAATTATACGGGAGACGAACAACTGATGTATATGAGCGGAACTTCGATGGCAACACCGGTC
>JBGTRS010000559.1:0-2996 GCA_041940665.1 Pyrinomonadaceae bacterium
GGCTAAAGACCACTAACCGCCTGAAACCTAATTATGATCTTCAACAACACCACCAATTTGGTGGACGGCTTCTTTTGTATCCTAGCACGACCACCACCATATCGCAAGAAAATTCGCCAATACAGGCGACACATTTTGTGTCGCAATATCTCACATAAAACACGGCGTGAAGCCGAAAAATGTTATGAAAAAGAAAGAAAAAAAAGAAGCACCCGAAAAGCGTTGCGGGTGCGTGTTCGTAGCCGAATATCGCCACTATCTGACTAAAAAGATTATGAAGGCGATTGACTATGGTTACAAGGCTTGGTGCTTACGCAAATGTGCGTCGCACCGTTAGACAAACCCTAGTTTACTAGGTCGGATAGGTAGAGGCTCTAACTTTACCTATCTGATATTGTGGGGGTGGCAGATCGCTATGTAACGGCTTCCGACTCGATCATACGGGGTTTGATTCCCCGCACCTCCACGATTGCCGATTTTAACACTTTAAAAGCGTATAAGTCAAATTCTATAACCTCACTAAATGCAGGTATTTACGCTTTGTTTCTTTTATGAAATATGGTATAATTAGTGCATCAAATAAGGAAAGAAAAAGCACCGCTGAATGCTCGAACATTCAACGATGCCTATTTAACCACAGTGTGATGTCGCACACCGTAGCCGAAAGTTTATTGTGCAACAAATCACCTGTGAAATCAAGGAGATGCACAATGAAACAGGAAGCTATTAAGAAACCGAAACCAACCTACTCGCAAGAATCTTGGCGAGATTACAACCGATCACAACAAACCGAAAAAGGAATGTTCTTGGCATTGCTATTTGAACTATGCGAAGGTATTTATGAGCCACCGCAAAAGATGGGCAGAAAACGAGCGTCTTTACGCGATGTTATTTATTGTATCGCGTTGAAAAACTACACAACTTTGTCCGGCAGAAGAAATTCAACCGACATTCAAGATGCTTTTGAAAAAGGATATTTAGAAAAGCCTTTGCACTACAATACTGTTTTCAAATATCTGCAAAATGAAGAAATCACAATTCTTTTAAGAGATATGATAATTGCTTCAAGTCTGCCTTTGCGTGAAGTCGAAAGTGATTTTGCTTTTGATGCGACAGGCTTTGGAACTCCGACTTTCAAGCGTTGGTATGATATGAAATACGGTGGCGATGAAGATTGGCACGATTGGCTGAAATTACACGCTTGCGTCGGCGTGAAAACAGGTATCGTAACTTCCTTTGAAATCTCGGAACGACATTCTCACGATTCAAAGTTTTTCAAGAAATTATTCGACAGCACGTTAGAGAACGGCTTTGTTATCCAAAGAGCCTTTGCCGATAAAGGATATATCACCAAAGCCAATTTACGCTTGGTTGTGGACAATGAATCTAAGCCGTTCATTCCTTTTAAGAAAAACGCAAAGTTTTCCGCATCCGATACGGTCTGGAATAAATTGCTTCATTATTATTTGGCTTATCAAGATGAGTTTTATTCCTACTATCACCAAAGATCAAATGTCGAATCGGTCTTTTCCGCTCAAAAGCGAAAGTTCGGCAACCGTCTGACAAGCCGAACTCAAACCGCACAAATAAATGAACTGATGGCAAAAGTTCTTGCCTATAATATCTGCATTGTTTCTAAAAGCATTTTTGAGTTAGATATTGAGCCTAGATTTATGGGATAATTCCAAAGGTCAAAGTTGATTTCCACCTCCGGCAATTAGAGCCGGACTCGTCGAAATTGATTTTGACCTTTTATTTTGTGCTAAACTTTATGGGCAAAGTAAAAACATTATGGGCATTTGCTACTTTGTGGGCAAAGCCATTTCAAATTTAAGAATCGTTTATTTACAATTTAAGAAATGAACGAATACCGTCTTTTCTATTCACCGGATTATTACGCTGACATCGGCGAAAATCACGTTTTTCCAATCAAAAAATTCGAACTTGCCCGTGACATTTTGCTCGCGGAAGGAACGCTTCTGTCGGAAGAAGTGCATAAACCCGATTTGGCAGAAATCGAGGATGTTTTGCTTGTTCACACGGAAGATTATGTCGAGAGACTGATCAAAGGAACCTTAACAAAAAGCGAAGGCCGCAGACTCGGTCTCCCGTGGTCGGAATCGCTCGTTCGCCGTTCTTTTCTGGCGGTTTCGGGAACGATAAACGCGGGCAGATCCGCGTTGGAAAACGGTATCGCCTCGAATCTGGCGGGCGGAACGCATCACGCTTTTGCAGACCGCGGCGAAGGCTTTTGCGTTTTAAATGATGTCGCTATTGCCATCAGAGTTTTGCAAAGGGAAAATTTGGCGAGGCGTTTTTTGATCGTTGATTGCGACGTTCATCAAGGCAACGGCACGGCGTTTATTTTTAAAGACGAAGAAGAAATATTCACCTTCTCGATGCACGGAGCGAAAAATTATCCGCTTTATAAAGAGATTTCAAATCTCGATATAGAATTGGCGGACGGCACGGGAGATGCGGAATTTCACGAGATTTTAAGCGAGGCTCTGCATCGAATCGTCCAGCACGGTCCCGATCTGATTTTTTATCTCGGCGGAGCCGATCCGTACAAAAACGATAAACTCGGCAGATTGAGTCTGACTAAGAAAGGTTTGATGAAACGCGATGAAATCGTTCTGGCGTTTGCAAAGACGGAAGATATTCCGATTGTAACAACGATGAGCGGCGGTTATGCTAAGGATATAAACGATACGGTTGACATCCATTGCAACACGATCCGGGCGGTCAAAAAAATTTTTTACGGCTTTGATCAGACAAAATTTCAGACGGCGAAATCGTGAATTTTGATTTGTAAAAAATTACTTCAATTCCTAAGCTTTAACAAAGTAACCAAAATTTCTATGACAAGGGGTTTAATCAAAAAATAAAAATGAAAATTGTCGTCATCGGAAGCGGATTTGGAGGGCTTTCTGCGGCAATCCGTCTGCAAGCACAAGGGCATCAGGTAACGATTTTGGAAAAACGCGACAAGATCG
>JBGTRS010000560.1:0-2990 GCA_041940665.1 Pyrinomonadaceae bacterium
TCCATATGTCCGCGGGTATATTCTAAAAGCGGAATTCCGGGCGTGCCGCGTTGCTGTGAACACCAATGGACAAGTCCGTCCTCGCAGATATATAAATATCTCGCACCGGCCCGGCACCGCCATTCGTATTCTTCGCCTTCGACGAGTTTATCCTGAAACCAATTCCAGCGGGCGTAGCTTCTCGCTCCCTTGGATTTGATCTCTTTGTAAACTTCTTTTTCGCGTTCCGTCAAACCTTTGTTCAAACCCATTTCGTCGTGAATAACGCCGACGGTTGAAGAAAAACCGAGTTCGATCGCCCGATTGGCGATTGTTAAAGCTTCTTCCGGATTTTTCACGCCGCCGCCGACAACGGAATTGATGTTGACCTTGAACTTGGCGTATTTGGCAAGATTCTGCAGTTTTTTGTCGAGAACCTTAAGGCTCTTTTTGGAAACGTCATCTGGCTGGACATTATCGATCGAAATTTGCAGATAATCCAAGCCAGCTTCGTTTAATTTTTCGATCTTCGGCGGCTGGAAATAATAACCGTTTGAGATAAGTCCGGCAAACATTCCGTGATGCCGGATGCGGGCGATAATTTCGTAGATTTCGGGATGCATCATCGGTTCGCCGCCCGAAATCGTGACGACGGAAGTTCCGAATTCCGCCAGTTTATCAATACGTCTGAGCATTTCTTCGATCGGCACGGGATCGCTTGTTTTATCGTATTCATTGCAGTAAGCACACGAGAGATTACACCGCCGCATCGGGACGATGTGGACGAGAACGGGATGCTTCGTTGAAGCAAACGCTTTGACCGTGTGTTTTACTCCCCGCGTAAAACGCGAGAAACTGCTGGCTTTCGGCATAGATAAAAAAACTCCGACGATTGTTTCGGGGAAAATCAAGTTTGTAATTATAAAGGTTGAACCTTCGCTTTTCAAACCCGCAGAAAAGGCTTTGACCGCTGAAGCCAAAGCCTTTTCGCTTTATAAAATTGAGTTTGCCAATTAACCTTTGATCATTTCTGCCGATTTCGGCGGTTCCCAGTTAAAGACGGCAGCATCAATTACCAGATTTTTCTTGATATTGCTCAAGCGGATCGTGTTTGTATCGTTGTTTTTCTCAACGATCTTGGCTTGAAGCGGCATACCGTTTTTGTCAACCCAGATTTCCGCGTATTGATAACTCTTTTTGGTTAACGGAGTAAGTTTTAAATGCCAAATCTCCTCGCCGTTCATGATCACGTTATCAAGCTTTTGAGGCTTGTAATTATTTTTCAATTCGCTTTTGGACATATTCATAAAGTCCAAAGCACTGCTTGTCTTCGTATTCTTATTCGCATCCGAAACCTTGCCGAAATAATACTGGTTCAATTTCTCCATATAGAGAAAGTATTTTCCGTTTTTAACCATTAAAACTTCTTTCGGGTTGCTCCAATCTACGCGAACGTATGGTTTCTTGCCCTTTTGGGTAAGATAATATGTCGTACCCGTTCGGTCATCAGTATTGATTTTAAGCTGCGAATTATACGTCGTCATCCGGACGTTCGCTTCGAGCGATTGGAGAGCGTTTTTGTGCTCTTCCATTCGGTCCAAAATTGTATTCAGAACATTTGCCTGAGCGTTTGAATCGGTAACGGTCAATGCTCCGAAGAAAAATGTTAAAGCGATGGCGAAAAACCCTAATTTTGAAAGTTTTCTCATAAAAATATAACTCCTCAAATATAAAAATATGTCAGAGGTTTTTAATAAAAAAAGACCGATCAGACAGCCCTTTATCAAAACATATTCTCTAACATTGGATCCGATAAATGTCAATTTAAAAAAGCGGGTAAAGAAAATTCAGAACAGATTTACCGGTTTGAAAAATCTTTGCTTTTGACGACTTTAACCGTTTTCGGGGTTGCATCCATTTCTTTACCGGCAAACCAATGTTTAGGTGTTAGAAAAATAAAGGCGACGATCAAAAGGCAAAAAACGTCGTATTGCCAGGTGCCGCGTTCATAATCCCAAAGAATTATCTTTTTCATAAATTTATCGGGTCTTTGATCTTTGGTCTGCGGTCTTTGGATTCGTAAATTTCAATCTGCAATTTTATTAATGAAAATTCAGGCAAAGACCAAGAATCGAAGATCAAAGACCAAATATTATTCATCCACGACCAAACCGTCCCGCATATTGATGATGCGTCCGCAATATTCCGCCGCTTCCGGGTTATGCGTGATCATAATGATCGTCTGGCCGTAGCGTTCATTCAACTCCTTGAACATATTCAGCACGATCTCGGAATTTTCCGTGTCGAGATTTCCGGTCGGTTCATCGGCCAGAATGATCGCCGGACTGTTGATGACCGCCCGTGCCAGAGCGACTCGCTGCTGTTCGCCGCCCGAAAGTTCGACCGGTTTGTTGTTCATCTTGTTTTCGAGCTTCAAAAGTCCTAAAATCTCACGCCGCTTTTCGGCACTTCCGCCGCCGTTGCCGGAATGGATTCTTTCCGCCAGCCTTAGATTGCCGTCCGCCGTCAAGGTCGGAAAAAGATTGAATCTTTGAAAAACAAAACCGATCTTGCGGCGGCGGATATCGGTTCTTTTCGCATCGGAAACTTTGGAAATGTCTTCGCCGTCAATCAGGATTTTTCCGCTCGTCGGCGACAGCAGACCGCCCAGAAGATGCAAAAGCGTTGATTTTCCGCAGCCCGACTGTCCCATAATGGCGACAAATTCGCCCTTTTCGACGGACAAAGAAACGCCCCGCAAAGCATGTGTTTCAACCTTTCCGACTTTATAAATTTTCTCTAAATCTTCCGTTTGTAAGATCGCTTCCATCAATCTAAAATTTTATTTATTGGAGCATCTAATACAGCTGGATTTGGATTAGAAATAGAGTTTGATCCTAAATACCAAGATGATGAATGGTTAAAAAAAAATAGTAAAGGAATACCGTTCCTTAGACAGGAAGAAGATAAATATTACTGGAAAAAATATCGTTTTTCAGTATTGGTATGTA
>JBGTRS010000561.1:0-2989 GCA_041940665.1 Pyrinomonadaceae bacterium
AATCATATTCTCGGGATTAATCGGCGTGCCAAGTGGTATAAATAAAATAGTGGGTTTAACGATGCCCGCTGCCTGGTCTTTTGATACGATGAAGCGGTTTTCGCCGCTCGATACACTCGAAGAAGAGGGAGCTCTGAGAAACGGTGAAACCGGCGGTAAAGGGCTGTATAAAAGCATCGAAACGAAAAATGATGAAATAATCGAGGATACGAAAACCAAAATCAAGAAATACGAAAAGGATTTGCAGGACAGGTTATACGAAAAAACAAAGAGGGCGAATCAGGGAGAAAAGGTAGATTTTACCGATCTTCCGCCTCGGCCGGATGTTTCGGAGGCGGAAAAAATTCCTGAAAACCTGAGCAATTACATAACTTTTCTTCATCCCTGGATGAACGCTTATTTAAACTTATTTGTTTTGATGTTTATGTTTTTTACATTGTTTTTATTGACTTTGATTATCTTGCGTCTGCAGGATATCGGATAGAAAAAAGAAATTATGAAAAATTTTGTTTTATTTATTATTTTGAGTGTTGCGATCTCAGCATTGACGGCTTGCGAAAACAACTCGCAAGCGAACAAAAGTCCGGAAGGCGAACAAACCGAAAATTCGACCTCTAAAGATTCGGAAATCCCAAAAGTAGATGACGGATTGCCGTTTCCGCCAGAAGCGATCGCCAATGCGGAGATCGAATTGCTCAACGGCGAAAAATTCAAGATCGCCGATAACAAAGGCAAAGTGATTTTGGTCAATCTCTGGGCGATTTGGTGCATTCCCTGTTTAAAGGAAATGCCGCATCTGAATGAAATGCAGGAGAAATATGGAGATAAAGATTTTGTCTTATTGGGTTTGAATACCGGTGACGACCTCAGCGAAAAAGAATCGGTTGAAAATATCGAAAAATTTGTCGCCAAACAAAATCTCAACTACAAGATCGGCTGGTCGGACAAAAATCTGTCGGGTGAATTTTACAAACTCGGACAAATGAACGGAATTCCGCAAACTTTTCTCATCAACCGCGAGGGTAAATTGATGGGAATCTTTCAAGGCGGTGGAGCTGAAGTAATTGCTAAAATGAAGGAAACGGTTGATAAATTGATGGATGAATAATTGTCATATTGTAGAAAAAAGTGGCCGGTAATTTTGATCGGCCAGTTTTTTCAATCTTTCTGCTCTAAAAACTTCGGTTCAACCAAAAGCGTTTTAAAACTCGACAGGCTCACTAATCCGGCGGCGGCTCCTTTCGGTTTATTGACGAATTTTTTTTGTGTATAGTGAACTCCGACTTTCGCCTCACTTTTGGCTTTGCTGTAAAAAGCGGCAAGCTGAGCGGCTTCGATCAAAGTCCGGTGCGGGATTTCCTGACGGTTTTGGTTGCGAATGATGACGTGCGAGCCGGGATAATCCGCCGCGTGCAGCCATGTGTCGAGCGATTTGGCGATGCGGAAGGTCAGATAATCATTGTCTTTCGAACGTTTGCCGACCAGAATCTCAAAGCCGTCGGATGAAATGAACTCCCGATAAACATTCGCCGAATCTTTTTTACTTTTTTTGGATTTCGGTTTTTGCTGTTTCTTTTTGCCGATAAAAGATTCAACCTGTTCCTGATTCTTTTTAGCAATGGCCTGTTCCAATTTTTCCTGTTTGGCTTCCAGTTTCTCAATTTCCGCTTCGACGATCTCGAGCCGTTTGGAAATTTCTTCGTTGGCATTGCGGGCTTTTGTGTATTTTTTAAAATAAAGTTCGGCGGCTTGCGTGACGGAAAGGTTTTCTTCCGCCTTTATTTCAATCTCGGGTGTGTTTTCATCAAAATAATCAATAACCAGAAATTTATCGCCGTTTCTTTTGGCAGTGGCGACATTTGAGAGCAGCAGATCGCCGAACCGTTTCCACCTTTCCGGCTTGCCGTGACCTTTTAAGTCCAGAATCAATTTTTTTTGAAGTCTTTTTTGCTTTTTTAGTATTTTGCCGAGATTGCTTTTTGCCGTTTGAGCTTTTGATTGAAAAATTTGTTTCGATTCTTTTTCAAGATAAAAATTATCAAGTGATTCTGAAAGTGTTTCAAAATCCTTTTGCGGAAAAGTCTCCCAATCTTGCTTTCTTGCTTTTTCGTTTTCCCGAACCGGCGGCAAATACTTACTCGCATTTTCCTGACCTTCACCAAAAGTTTCGCGTAAAGAATCGAGTATAAAATCTCTTTCATCCAAAAGAAAAAGATTGGATGAGCGTCCGGTTAGCTGAACGGCCAGAGTAAAAACTTGTGTTTTTCCGAAATCGTCCTGGGCAAGAAATTTCAGTTTTAAAATTCTTTCATTTTCGATCTTTTCAAGTTCCTGTAAAACCGAATGAGCCAACCTTTTGCGTAAAAACGAAACGAAAGAAAGTTGCAGATCGGAGCTTTTTTCGAGTTCTTTTAATTTTCTTTTGATGAGATAAATCCGCGGTGCATTCGGTTCGACGCTGATAAAAAGATATTTTCCGCCGGACAGACGGAAATCTATCGCCAGCTGTAATTTTGCCAGCGTAAAAATTTTACCGAACTTCTGTCCGATCAAATTTACGGAAAGTTCTTGTGTTATTTTTGCTAATGTCGGTTCATTCATCGTAAGCCTATTTTACCGCAAAGACGCAAAGACGCAGAGTTCTATAGAAATATAAAAAAATCTCAGTGACTCTGCGTCTCAGCGGTAAAAAATTTTACGAAAGTTAAATTTCTTTTACAACGATTGTTTTTGAAACCAGATCGTGAACGGCACGTCGGTCTTCATCAAAAATTGACGTCACAAATCCGAGACCGAAAAAGGCGATTGATAAAAGGTAGATCGAAGAATTGACGGCTGATTGATGAAATGTCGGGTATTCATCGGAATTGTAATCTACCAATTCCAATGCAAACAGGTGCATACCGAATGTTTTACCGAACATACCGAGCGTGGTTGTCATATAAATGAACATTGTGACCGCACAAGTTGCCAGAAAGGCGAACAAACC
>JBGTRS010000562.1:0-2988 GCA_041940665.1 Pyrinomonadaceae bacterium
TGCGGCAGAAATTTGGAAACTCGAGATCACCAACAACAGCAAATTTGAGGTCAGCGGTTTTGATATTGAAAAAGGCAACGATGCAAATGCGTTGGTTCCGAATTTTAGTTCGATTTTCGAAGCCACGTGTCCCGGCGAGATCAAGCTGGATATGGAAGGAACGACTTTGACATTGCAGAAAGGAAATACGCAGTTGAGAAAAATCTACCGGATCGGAAAATCTCAGGGCGTTCTCAAACTAAAAGCCAAATGGCACGCCGCCGGCAATAACGAAGATTTTTACAAATTAAAGATCGAGTTGCTCAAACCGAACGGTCAGGTCGCGAATTCGGGCGAGTATTATTCGATCCACGCCAAAAATAAATCACCTAAATTCGAAATCACTTACAAGATTAGTGCGGCGGACGCGGCATTGCCCGGAGCCTGGAAACTCCGCATCACGAATAACAGCAAGTCTGAAATCAAAGGATTTAATATCGAGCGGGAAGGTACGGAAACCGATTCAACCGTTCCCGCTTTTCACAGTTTATTCAAGTCAATTTGCAGTCCCTAGCTTAAATGCGGGCGGTATTCAGAGAAGTTTTCGTGGGATGCCGCCTTTTTTTGATTGGAAACGATGTGAGGCAAGTAAAATGAACAAAATAAAATTTACAACGATAGCCGCAATTTTTTTATATACAATAATCTGGATTTGTCCGCCGGTCGAAGGTTTTGATGATGACGCAGAGAATTCGATTACCGTTACGGCTAATTTTGCCGAACGTGAAGTTATTGCAAACGAGAGAATCGAACTGATCCTGAACCGCTCTCTGACCGCTCAGGACGGCCGGATCGCCGTCTTTGTCGGTAATACGGATATAAGTTCTCTGCTTTCAATCGAAAATCAAACTTACAGCTATCAACCGGGCGTTTTTCCGCTTCCCGTCGGGGAAAATCAGGTCTTTGTTTATCTGATTTCCCCGAACGGCGTTTGGAAAAACCTCGCTGAATTTTCTTTGAGAGTTAAGACGGAAGAATCTGCCGAAGATGAATTCACGGATGAGGTGGAAATTCCGGCGGACACGGAAGCCGGATTCGAAGACGCGGAAAGTTTTGAATTTACGCCGAATGTGTCCGTCAACATCAAAGGTCAGAATCAAACTCAGACCTTTCCGGCGGAAGCCGCCCCCGAGCGAAATCCGTTTACCGATGTCGCCGGACAAGGAAACATTGTATTTAAGGTTTCCAGACGCGGTTGGACGATCAGCAATCAGTTCGATTTTGCCGGTTCTTCATTTATTCAGGAAGCCTTGCGGTTCGGCGAATTGCAGAATGATGCCCCGAAAATTGATCTTTCAAGTTATCTCATCGAACTCAGCAAAGGACGTTTCAAATTAAATCTCGGACATATTTCATTCGGTTCGAATAAGCATCTAATCAATGGTTTTTCCAGTCGCGGTTTTAACGTAACGGTGCCGGTCGGTCGGCAGAACGAGATTTCATTTGCCGCCGCCAACGGAACCTCGATCGTCGGTTACTCGAACTTTCTCGGTATCTCCCGCAAAAAACACAGCATTTTGTCCGCGACCTTTGCCCGCGAATTTTTCAAAGAGCGTCCCGGCGGTTTGCGGTTTGAATTTTCCGTTCTGCGGGGTTCACTGCTTCCGCTCGAAAATTTCAATCAGGGCGAGATCAATGATGCCGAAAAAAGTTTGGGCTTCGGTTTCAAAGTTCTCGGAAGCGATAAAAAACAGCGTCTGCGGTATGAGCTGGGTTTTACGCGAAGCAAATTTACGAACCCCGCGGACCCGAACCTCGAACAGGATTTTGAAGTTACACAAATACGTCCCGAAACTAAAAATGCCCGTTACGGCGAGATCAGTTTCGATATTCTCCAGGGCTTGAAAATCTGGAAGGAAAAGAAATTAAAGTTGACGGGAACATTCCGCCACGAAGAGATCGCCCCGCTTTTCCGAAGCATCGGAGCCTTTACGCAAGCCGACCGCCGAAAAAACCAGTTTGAAATAACGGGCAACTTCGGCGAGATAAATTTCGGTTTCGGAAATTTGCGGGAACGCGATAATCTGAACGACATTGCCTCGATTTTGAAAACGCTCAACCGGCAAAGTAACGCACTTTTCAGCATACCGCTCAATTCGTTTTTCACACCGGCCAAACCGATCAGATGGCTTCCCGTCGTTTCTTATAACTACACGCACGTTCACCAATTCGGTGCGTTTCTGCCATCCGCGGGCGAATTTAACGACCCGTCGCAGGTTCCCGACCAGCACAGCTACAATCAGGCGTTTAACGCTCAATGGATAATTTCGGAAAAGATAAGTATCGGCTTTGTCCATAACCGGACGTTTCAGGACAACCGCCAACCGGGACGCGAAGCGGCCGATTTTGCCAGCAGTTCGACCGGCGTAACCTTAAATTACAAACCGTTTGACTCGCTCGGACTCGATTTTGATTTAACAAAAGAAAGACAAAAAAGCTTCGAACAGATACGGATTGACCGCACTTTCCGTCTCGGAACACGGGCAACCTGGGCGACACCGTTCCTGAAAAATTCGGTCTTAAGCGGCGGATTTTCATTCACTCTGGCGGGCGATACGGGAAATCTGAACGATACGCGAAACGGCGAAATGGACGCTCAATGGGCTTATAACTTCAGCTTCGGCGAGAAAAAATATAAAAAAGTTTCGGGACAATTCTTTATACGCTACGCCAACCGCTACGGCGATGCGATCGACCGGCAGTTTTTTATCAATACGATCAACAAATCGCAAACTTTCAATGCGGGATTGACCTTTAATCTTTTCTAAACTTCGGAGGCGAAAAATGAACAGAACTTTAATAATCATCAGCATAATTTTTTTATTTGCGTTTTCGGCCAACGGGCAGATTCGCGTCAATCCGACGGGCGTCAATGTCAACTCGCAAAACCCGACCACCGTTTTTCTAACCTTCGGACAAATTCCCGCGGGCTATGTGGCGGCGGAAGCG
>JBGTRS010000563.1:0-2980 GCA_041940665.1 Pyrinomonadaceae bacterium
TGAAGTTCCGAATCGTTTTCTCCGGAAATTTCGTCCTGATTTTCTTTTTCGTTGTTCATTTCACAATTAATTCCGGTGCATTTATCGCCCGGTAAATTTCAATTTTTGCCTGATAGACATCCAATTGGGCATCAATCAGATTGTTTTCCAATTCGAGATAGCGGCGTTCTTCGGCAATATAATCGAGCAAATCCTTTTCGCCGAGTTCGTATGTCTGCCAGACGACTTGTAAATTCTGCCGTGCCTGATCTTTTACGCCGTTTTGATAGATGGTTAAAGCCCGCACGGCCGCTTCGTATTTCGTGTAAGCGGCAAAAACTTCTCTTCGGACGGTCAGTTCGCCGAATTCGAGCCGTTTTTGTGCCGCGTTTATTTCAAGCATTGCTGATTCGATATTTCCCTGATTTTTATTGCGGACGGGCAGCATCAGTTCAACGCCGAAGGTCAGAAAATTTTCGCCTTCGATTCGCGGATCGAGGACGACCGGATTTTGACTGACGACTTCCGGCATCATCCGCGTCATCCGCTGAAACCCGAGCGAAACGCCGGCATCGAGCCGACCTTCCGAGCGGGCTTGTTCGAGCCGTGCGTTGCCCAGAGCGATCATCAAACGCAGAGATTCCAGATCGGGACGGCTCGAAACCGCCCGTGCAACCGCTTCATCTCTTAGCGGAATTCCATTGAGCAAACTTGCAAAATCACCTTGAACACGCAGAATTTCCGTCGGTTCTAAACCCAACACGTTCCGCAATTCGAGCAGTTTGATCTCCGTATTCGCGACGACTGTCTCACGCATCGAGCGGATGCGGTTAAGTTCGACAAGGCTCATATTTTGCTCCAAAGGAGCGTTATCGCCTTCGGAAACTTTGGCGGAGATAAGCTTATAACCCTGCTCGACATTGGCGAGAAGTTCTTCTAAAAACCTTAATTTTTCGATCATCGCCAGAGATTCACCAAAGGTTATACGGACTTCCGCGGCAAGTTTTCGCTCCGCATCCGTGAGCATCGCTTCGCGGACTTTATACTGACTTTCGGCAACCTCAACTCTCGCTCCGCGTCTGTTTCTAAGTTCGAGCGGGAGCATAACTTGGGCCATCTGGCTATTCATTCCGCCGCCGAACGGCTGGACGCTTCCGCCCGCCATCAACCGCGGATTCGGTTTTAATCCGGCTTGTCTGATCTGGGCTTTGGAGGCTTCCAATTCATCCCGCATCGCCCGGATTTCACCGTTGTTTTCAAGTGCGATCTTGACGGCTTCATCCGCCGTCATACCGTTTTGTAAATCCAGATACCTTTGAATAGTTAAATTCACTTCCGGCATGATCTGCTTCGGTTCAACTTTTTCGACAGCGGGTTCGATGGCGATCTGGGCGGACGAATTTATTACAAGAAGCGAAATTATCCACAGATAAACACAGATGGACGCGGGTAACTTTTTTATCAAAAAGCCAAAAAATCCGTGTTTATCTGTGTCCGTCTGTGGATAAATATTTCTTAAAAATCTCTTACTCATTTTCCTTGCCCAACCTTCGCTCGTGGATCCAGTAAAAGATCACGGGCGTGATAATCAAAACGTGCAGAAGAGATGAAACCATTCCGCCAAGAACGGGCGTGGCGAGCGGCTTCATAATTTCCGCTCCGGTCGAACTGCTCCACATAATCGGGAGAAGTCCGGCGACAACGGTCGTCACGGTCATAACTTTCGGTCGAAGACGCAGTAAAGCCCCTTCGATAACGGCCTCCATCAAGTCTTTTTTGTCCAACGCCCCGAGTTTTTTGCGTTTTTTCTCGACGGCTTCTTCCAAGTAAATCACCATCACGACGCCCGTCTGCACGGCAGTTCCGAAAAGAGCGATAAAACCGACCCAGACGGCGACCGAGAAGTTATAGCCGAGCAGCCATTGCAGATAGACGCCGCCCGTCAAGGCAAACGGTACGGCAAGCAGAACGTGAGCCGCTTCGATCGCCGAGTTGTAAGTCATGTAAAGCAAACCAAAGATGACCAGAATGACGATCGGCACGACCAGCATCAGCCGCTGTTTTGCCCGTTGCTGATTTTCAAACTGACCGCTCCAACTGATGTAATACCCGGCGGGCATCTGCACTTTCTGTTTAATGACCTCATCGGCTTCCGCCACGAATGAACCGATGTCGCGACCGCGGACATTCAACAGAACCGTGCCTTTCAAAAGCCCGTTTTCGCTCTGGATCATTGAAGCTCCCGTCACGGTGCGGATGTCGGCCACCTGCGATAAAGGAATCGTCATTCCGTCCGCCATGACGAGGGGAATTTGCCCGATGTTTTCGATTTTGTCACGGAATTCGGGAGCGTAGCGGACACGGATCGGGAAACGCTCGCGTCCCTCGATGGTGACGGAAAGATTCGTCTCGCCGATGCCTTTTTCGATGGCGTCGTTGATCATTCCGACATCAATTCCGTAGCGTGCCGCCGCCTGCCGGTTGATGTCTATGTCTATGTAGGGCGTGCCGATGACCTTTTCGGGATAAACGTCTTTTGCCCCTTCGACCGTCGAGACCGCCGCCGCCACTTCATTCGATAATTTTTCCAGAGTTTTCAGATCGTTCCCGAAAATTTTCACGCCGATCTCCGAACGGATTCCGGTAGCGAGCATCTCGATGCGGTTGATGATCGGTTGTGTCCAGATGTTCGTTACCCCCGGCATCTTCAGCTTCGCATCCATCTCGGCGATCAGAGATTCGCGGGTGACATTCGGTCGCCATTCACTCTTTGGTTTTAAGTGAATGACCGTTTCATTCATATTCACGGGTGCCGGATCGGTCGAAGAATCCGCCCGCCCGACCTTGCCGACGGCATATTCGACTTCCGGGAAAGATTCGATGATCTTGTCCTGTTTTTGAATAAGCTTGAGAGCCTCTTCCATCGAAATCGCGGGGTCAGTAACGGGCATATACATCAGATCGCCCTCATTCAAATTCGGCATAAATTCCGAGCCGATGC
>JBGTRS010000564.1:0-2974 GCA_041940665.1 Pyrinomonadaceae bacterium
TCAGAGAATTCAATTTTATTTATGGTGTTATTTATCGGAATAGTTGTTCTTTTAATCAGTTTCAGAAGTTTGAGAATTAAAGTTGAAAATTCAGATTAAATTTATGTTTGAACTGTTAATAATCGAAGTAAGTTTTGCCGGAATTTCAGATAATCATAGGAGGAAAATCTACAGTTCTTATGGCAAATGATGATTATCAGGCATTTAAGTGTCCGTCCTGTAAACAGTATATTTCGAATCGGGTTGATACCTGTCGATTTTGCGACGCTGTAATCACCGATGAAATGAAAGAAAAGGCTATTGAAGAAGAATTGGAAGAAAACCGACAATTCCAACTTAAGTCGCACAAATTGTTTTTGTATTCAGGTTTGGGAACAATGGGATTTGGTTTGCTTCTTTTAATTGCAAGTTTGGCATCAATATTTTTTACAGATGAGGGACGCTTTTTTATTTGGTCGCCGATTTTAATTGTTTTGGGAGTTGCCCAAATGATATATGCGTCCGTGGGAATGTTTGAAGAAAGAAAAAGAAAAAAATAACTTTAATGCTTGATTTACTAATTATCGGAGCCGGTCCCGCCGGAATCTCAGCCGCTTACGAAGCAAAAAAACACGGCTTAAAATATGTTGTTATCGAAAAAGGTCTGATCGGCAACACGATCTACAATTATCCGGTCGGTTTGACCGTTTTTTCGACGACCAATGAGCTGGAGTTTAATGAGGGCGATCTGAAACCGGCCAGAGAAAAGCCGACACGTGAGGAATTGCTTTCCTATTATGTCAGGTTTGTTCTGGATAATGATCTGAACGTACAAACAGAAGAATCGGTCGAATCGGTCGAAAAGATCGGTGAAAATCATTTTAAGATCGTTTCTGATAAGGGAGTTTATGAAGCAAAAAATGTTTTGTTTGCCCACGGGGCGATGGATTATCCGCGTAAATTGGGTGTCAAAGGCGAAGATTTACCCAAAGTTCACGACCATTTCCGCGAAACTTATCCGTGGGTGAAAAAGAAAGCGTTGGTTGTCGGCGGCGGAAATTCGGCGGGCGAAGCGGCACTTTTTCTGGCGGAAGAAGGAGCTTTGGCGACTCTGGCGATTTACCGCGACGATTGGGAAAACGACGATCCGAAACAGGGCTGTATCAAATACTGGGTGAAAAACCCTTTGGAAGAACAGCTTAAAAATCATTGCCTGAATCTTTTTTATCTCGGCAAGGTTCTGGAAATCCGCGAAACGGAAGTCGAATTGGAAGACGAAAACGGCGAAAGATGCGTATTGGAAAACGATGTCGTTTTTATACTTATCGGTTCGGATGCGGATCTGACGATGCTCAAGGATTTAGGCGTCGAAACCGAATTCAATAAATACGGCGAAGTCCCGGTTTATAATGAGGAAACTTTTGAAACAAATGTTTCCGGCGTTTACGTCGTCGGACATTTTACGAATGCCCGACATATAAAAGGAGCGATAGAAGTTCCGCAGGAAGATAATTCCGAAGTTGGCGGAAAAATTTGTGTTAGCCCAAGGCAGTAAAAAATGATCGAAATCAGAAAATTCAGGGAAGAAGATAAAGAAGAAATTTGGAAAATTATCGAATACGTGATTTCAAAAGGCGATTCTTATACATACGATCCCGAAACTTCCTGCGAAGAAGCATTAAAAGATTGGTGCGGTTCCGATAAACATACATTTGTCGCGGTTGATGACAGCAAAGTTCTAGGAACATATTACGTCAAAGCCAACCAAATTGGACTCGGCAACCATATTGCCAACGGAAGTTATATGGTTTCGCCCGACGCGAGAAGAAAAGGCATCGGACGTTTAATGGGGGAACATTCTTTGCAGGTTGCAAAAGATTTAGGTTTCAAAGCGATGCAGTTTAATTTCGTCGTCAAAAGCAATGAACAAGCCGTTAACCTCTGGAAAAGTCTCGGTTTCGAGATCATCGGCGAAATTCCCGAAGCCTACCGCCACAAAGAAAATGGTTTAACGAATGCTTATATAATGTTTAGGAAATTGTAAAATTTTCTCAATCGCGATCAAAAAAAACGGAAAATTCGTTTCCTTTATAAAATAAGTAAATTTACAGTTTTGCCGAAAACCATTAAAATAAACAGAAAATACAAGTGAAAAAAGTTTTAGTTGATCCAATTAAAAAAATTGCACTAACAACGTTCTAAGTTAAACTTCATAATCTTTTAGTCAGGAATAAAATCAAATGAAAACTAGAAATAAAATCCTAGGTTTTTTGATCTTACTAAGTGCATTAAGTTCTTTTGCACAAGCTCAAAACCGGACGGAATCTCAATCCTGCGATGTTGAATTTGTTCGTCAATTAGTTCAACAACAGGTTTCCGATACCAATAATACCGATGAAACAGATGAGCGGATCAAGATTCTTATTCGTTCAGCGGATTTTTTGTGGGAAATAGATGAAGATAAAGCCAGGGATTATCTGGCCAAGGCCTTCACAATCGCTGAGGAAAGATTTCGCGAACTCGGGTTTGAACGAAAAAAGATCGGTTCTTACAGCGGCGGGGATTTGACCGTTGGATTGCCGGATTACCGTTTTCTCGTCATCCGTGAAATCGCTAAAAAAGATCGCGAGTGGGCTGACCGATTGATAAAAAAATCGCTCGAATTTTATGAAAGGGATTTTAAAAACCGGACGGATAAGCTTACAAATGTGGCCGAAATCGGTTCGATCATGAGTATCGCCTTTGATACGGTAGAAAGTAATCCCGAGCGAAGCTTAAGTCTCTATCGGATAGCAATGAAATATCCGCTCGACCGGCATTGGTTCTGGAGTTTTTATATGCTCTGGAGAAAAAATCCGGAACTCGCCAATGTCATCTATATAATCCTTTTGTGTGGTTTTTTGAGTATATTCTAGAGAGTCTTCTAATTCAATAGGACTGAGCTACAAATTTTGATCTTAGTTGTATTCTGAATATAGTGGGACTTCATAGTCCA
>JBGTRS010000565.1:0-214 GCA_041940665.1 Pyrinomonadaceae bacterium
CTTGATCGGAAAAATAAAAACCAATGCTAAGAACATCAAAATGAAAAATTAATATCGTTTACTCATAGTCAAACCTCCTTGGAAAAAATCCGTGCCGTACAGGGCTAAATCATCAAGCCCAAAATATTTTTCAAACTTCTGCTTTGTTACTTAGACACGGTAAAAGATTTATTTTGCCTAAAGGATAAAACGTAAAATCATTTTATAAACAAAA
>JBGTRS010000565.1:224-2953 GCA_041940665.1 Pyrinomonadaceae bacterium
TATGGGTTTTGCGGAATTTATGGTAATTACATAGACGATTTTTGAACTTATGGCAATTTATATGGTGCTATGATAAAAGTCCTTTCAGCCGAAGAGATGCGGGAAGTTGACCGCTTAACGACCGAAAAATACGGCATTCCTTCGATTCTTTTAATGGAAAACGCCGCCCACGCCGTCGCCGATGTCATCAAGGAAAAACTCGGTGGTTCAGTCAGAGGTAAATCATTTTTAATCCTCTGCGGCAAAGGCAACAACGGCGGCGACGGTGCGGCTTTGGCAAGAATTTTGGCAATGCAAGGGGCTTCGATAGATTTGATTTTGTTTGGAAATCTAGATGATACGAAAGGAGATGCCAAGACCAATATTGAAATTTGCAGTAAACTTTCAAAAATGGAAGCCGAAATTGTTGAAACAACGTTTAAGGATATTTATAAGGATTCAGAGTTATTTGGTAATGGCGGTTTTATAGAATTTAATAATGTAAATTCTCGAGCGGATTTTGACGAACTACTTTATGATGAATTCAAACAAGATTGGGATATTGTGATTGATTCTATATTCGGAACAGGCTTAACCAGACCAATTGAAGGATGGTTAGCAAATGTCGTTCATCATATAAATCTCTTAAATGATACGCAAAAGAATTATTTTCATTTTAAGCGAGTTGTTATTTCTATTGATATTCCTTCAGGTCTAAACTCGGATAATTTACAAACGATCGGCAAAAATTTTCAGTCTGATTTAACCGTAACCTTTACAGCACCAAAACTCGCCAATATACTTCCGCCCGCCTCAAATTTTAACGGCGAACTTCATATTGCCAATATCGGTTCGCCGCAGGAATTAATTGATGATTGTCCGTCGCGAACTTTTCTTGCCGAAAAACAGGATGCCAAAGATTGGCTTTATCAAACGCGGTTTTCCGATGATTCTTACAAAAACAAACGCGGCAATGCACTTTTGATTGTCGGCTCAAAAAATTACACGGGAGCGGCGGTGCTTGTTGGAAACGCGGCGATTGTTACGGGCTGCGGATTGGTCACGGTGGCGACGAGCGGATCGGCTCAAAGTTCGGTTTCAGCGAGAGTTCTGCCGGAGGTCATCACGCAAAGTTTAGACGACACGGAAGATGGAATAATCAGCGAAAAGGCGTTTGAAAAAATCGAAAAATTGAGCGAGAAAGCCGATGTTGTCGGCATCGGAAGCGGTTTGGGAGTTCAGAGTTCGGAAAACAAAGATCAAAGATCAAAGACCGAAGACCACAAATCAAACTTAGTCAAAAAAGTTGTCGAAAACCGCAAAACACCCGTCGTTATTGATGCCAACGGTTTGAATTCGCTTTCGCCGTTTGAACTGGAAGGCTCGGACGAATTGCCTCTGATCCTGACTCCGCACGAGGGCGAATTTTTAAGGCTTTTGGGAACGGATGATAATGACAAGATCAAAGATAGAGTTCAAGCCGTTCGGGATTTTGCCGAAAAGCATAAAGTCATTTTGGTTTTGAAAGGTGAAAGAACTTTGATCGCCGAGCCGAACGGCAAAGTCGTCATCAATCCGACGGGAAATTCGGGGCTCGGTAAGGCGGGAAACGGCGATAATTTAACGGGAATCATTGCGGGTTTTATCGCTCAAGCCGTGCAAGAGAAAGTAAATATTTTCGAAACGGTCGTCGCGGCGGTTTATATTGCGGGCTTATCGGGCGATATTGCCGAAAGGAAGTTCGGCAAACGCACGATGCTCGCGAGCGATGTGCGGGAATGTTTAAAGGAAGCGTTTGAGGAAATTGAAAATGGATGATTCAAAAAAACTTTTAGAAAGTTGGATCGAGGCTTTTCAGGCAAGGGATCTGGAAAAGGTGGTCGAATGTTATGCGGAAGATGCCGTCAATTTTCAGGTAGCGGCGGGTGAACCGTCCATCGGACGTGAACAGATCCGCAATGATACGGCGGAATTTTTTCAGGGTTTTCCCGATGCCTGGTCGAAGGTTGAAAATCTGATCGGCGAAGATGATTGGGCGGCCTGGGAATGGATCGGCGGCGGAACTTTTTCGGGCGAGTTTTACGGCGAACGGCCGACCGGAAAACATTTTGAGATCCGCGGCTGCGGTTTTTTTCAATTTAAAGACGGCAAGATAATTCTGCAGAGAGGTTACTGGGACAAACAAAGCTGGTTTTCTCAAGTCGGCATCGAAATCAAATGAATACTCAAAGTATAGAAATCAAAACTCAAAATTTTATCTGCAAAACTCCCGAAGACACTTTCGAACTCGGCGAAAGTGTCGGCGAATCTTTAACGGGCGGTGAGGTAATTCTTCTCAAAGGAACTTTGGGGGCGGGTAAAACGTTATTGACAAAGGGAATTCTGAACGCACTCGAATATGATATTGATGAAGTTACGTCGCCTTCCTTTACGCTCGTTAATATCTACGAAGCAAAGTTCGACGTTTTTCATATCGACCTGTGGCGGCTTGATGAAACGTCGGATGTGGCGTTTGCGGTCGGTCTTGATGAAATTCTCGAAAACGAAAATGCCGTGACCATCATCGAATGGGCAGAGAAGTTAGGCAGAGTTTCATACGCAGGAAAGATTCTGGAAATAAAACTCGAAGGCGACGGCGACGATCCGCGTAAAATTTCCATTACGGATTTGACTTGATTTATTGTTTGCGGAAACATAAAAGATACTACCCCGCTAAATCAAAATAATCAGGAGAATAAAAAATTATGATG
>JBGTRS010000566.1:0-2953 GCA_041940665.1 Pyrinomonadaceae bacterium
ATTTCAAAGCTTCGGGGACAAAATCGTGCCGGGGGACTTCGAGCATCACATCCAAAATTCTTTCGTCCCGGATCTTATGATGTTCCCGCAGATGTTCGACCATCTTCTTTCGCGGTATTTCGTATTCTTGCAGATTCTTCAAAATTTTCTATGCCTTCTTGTTCTCAGATTATATTACAAATCCGCTTTAAATTCGTTAAATTTCAGGGTAAAGCCAACGCAATCGCTTCATCCAAATCCAGCTCGCTTCCGATCCCGTAATTCTTTTCAAATTCGCCTTCGATGAGTTCCCGCCGGAGTTTCTCGAGGTATGCATCACGGAATTTCCGTTCGATAAGTTCGAGTTCAACCGAAATCGTTCGGCGAACCGTTTCGGCGGCTCCGGCAAGTCGAGCGGCTTTTTCAAGATCGCCATTTTCGACGGCAAGTGCCGCCAAACCGTCCAGACAATAGGAAATAACGATCTTGTTTCCCAATTCCTGCGAGAGTTCGAGGCTTTTTGTATAAAAGGCTTCGGCTTCCCGGAATTTTGATTGATAGAACGAAACCGTGCCGAGGTTGATCAGACTGCTGTGGATCAAAACTTTGCTGTTGAGTTCTTCCGCGATCAGCAGACATTCCTCAAAATGCAGGCGGGCGTTTTTCAGATCATCCCGCAAAAGGGCCAAATTTCCCAGAGAATTGAGCGAGTTGCCGATCAGGTTTTTATCGTTCAGTTGGCGGCTTATTTCCAACTCTTCTTCGGAAAGTTTGCGGGCCGCTTCAAAATCGCCGAGATACTGCATCGTGTTCGCCAGTCCCCGGTTGGCCCGGGCGATTTTTTCGGAATCGTTGCCGGATTTTGACAGCACCAGAAGTTCCTCGAAGATCTTTCTCGCCGTTTTATAATGGCTCTGCATAATATAAAGCCAGCCGAGTGCGTTCAGAAGATTGAAGCGGATGTCCGCAGAAATAAAAAGTCCTTGGCCGAGAGCCTTGTCAATCCACGCCGTGCCTTCCGTGAGATATGTTCTGAGGAGCCAGAAATATCTTATTGCGGAAATCAATTTGATGCCGTTTTCCGGGTCATTATCAAGAAGCCATTGCAGGGCGAGCCGGAGGTTATCGTTTTCCGTTTCCAGCAGATTCAGCCATTTGGCCGAATCCTCGCCGTGCAGATGCTTTTCGGCCTTTTCGCCCAACGCTAAAAAGTACCCGGCGTGATTTTTTCGTGTTTCAGCGGTTTCGTTATTTGCTTTCAAAACCTCGAAGGCATATTCGCGGACGATTTCGAGCATCTGAAAACGCGGCTCGCCAGAATCATTTTCCTTTGAAAAAATAAGACTTTTATCGAGCAATGACGCGATGCCGTCCAGCACATCTGGTTTTAATTTATCCTGTTCGAGATTGATAACGGACTCGGCCGACTGAACCGTAAAACCGCCGGAAAAAACGGCCAAGCGGCGAAACAGAGCTTTTTCCGCGGCTTCCAGCAGATCATAACTCCATTCGATCGCTCCCCGCATCGTCTGGCGGCGGGCGGGCAGATCGGGCGATCCGCCGCTCAGCAGTTGGAGACGGTTTTCCAGTTTCGACAAGATCGCCGACGGCGAAAGCAGACGACAGCGGGCGGCGGCAAATTCGATCGCCAGCGGCAGACCTTCGAGTCGCAGACAGATTCCGGCGGCATTCCGCAGATTTTCCTCATTCAGAGTGAAATTCGGTTTGACCTTTTTCGTCCGTTCGATAAACAGTCTGACCGCTTCATTTTCCAGCAATTCTTCATCGGCTTTACTTTCGGAAGGCAATTCTAAAGGCTGAACGTAAAATCCGTGTTCGACGCTGAGCCGCAAAAGTTCGCGGCTGGTAACCAAGACTTTAAGCTTGGCTGAAAACTTCAGAATTTCCGAAACGAATGATTTGGCATTCGTCACCTGTTCGAAATTATCCAAAATCAAAAGAATCTTTTTGTTTTGCAGATGAGCTTGGAGGTTTTCAATGATGCTTTTTCCTCCGCTTTCGGCAATGTTGAGGGTTTGAGCGACTGCCGCGGGGACAAGTTCGGGATCATTGACGGCGGCCAGTTCGATAAAAAAAACGCCGTCGGGAAAATTATCCAAAACCTTTCGGGCAACGGCCTGCGAAAGTGTCGTTTTGCCGGTTCCGCCGATGCCGGTTAAAGTTACGAGCCGGATGTTTTCATCCTTTAAAAGTTCACTGATCTCTTTAACTTCCTTTTTCCGTCCGATAAGTTCAACGGAAAAATTTCCGAGATTGTTCGGAATGTCCGGGGGGTGATTTTTCGGTTCTTTGTCCGGCAGTTCCGTTTCGGAAACATTAAATTCTTTTTCCAATTCCCGACGTGTTTTGAGGTGACTTAAACCGTTCAGGACGTCGGATGCTTTTTGAAAACGCTCGTCCCGGTTTTTTTGCAGTAGAAGACGGACAATCTCATCAAGTTCAGCCGGAAACTTATGTTTAAGTTCATTTATTCCCCGCGGCTCCTTGAGCATCAGCGAAACGACGATCTCGGCCACCGTTTCGCCGCCGAAAGCCTTTTCGCCCGTGAGCATTTCATAAAGCACGACGCCAAAACTCCAGAGATCGGTGCGGGCGTCTATTTCTTTTCCTTCGGCTTGTTCGGGCGACATATAATGCGGCGTTCCCATCACCGCACCTTCGAGGGTGATCGGGTTGGTCTGGTTTATTTTTTCGATGAGTTTGGCGAGACCGAAATCAAGGACTTTGACGAGATTATCATCGCGAACCATCAGGTTGTCCGGTTTGATGTCGCGATGGATGATGCCGGCTGTGTGAGCCGTGTTGATCGCCGAAATTATCTGGACGGCGAGATCGAGAATTTTACTTAAAGATAATTTTTCCCGTTTGATTATTGTCGTGAGAGTTTTACCTTTGACGAATTCCGAGGCGATATATTTGAGTCCGTTCGCCTCCCCGATCTCGTAGATCGTCA
>JBGTRS010000567.1:0-2947 GCA_041940665.1 Pyrinomonadaceae bacterium
TCGAAGCGGCGATTCGGAAATTTATTCGATGAAAACAGACGGTTCTGAAATAAAACGTCTGACAGATCGGGCGGGTGCGGAGGACTTTCCGGTCTGGTCGCCCGACGGAAAATATATTTCCTGGACATCGGATTTAGATTTGTTTTTGCTCGATACTTCCAACTCCCAAATAAAGAAAATCGCTTCAAGCAATTTTCGGGATGTCTGGATGCGTTGGTCGCCGGATGGGAAGATGACGGCGTTTTTTTCGAGACGCGATACGGAAGATAAAGACGATGAAATCTATGTGATGGATTTTCCAACGGGCAATCCGAAACGTATTACCAACAGAAGCGGACACGATTTTTGTCCGGCTTTTTCGCCTGACGCAAAGCATCTGGCAGTTGCCGCCATTGATGAAAAAACGGGGCGAAGCATCAATATCATAGATTTGGAAGGCACAATAATTTCCCGAAAAGGTCTCGGATTTGAAAGAGTTACCGAACCGAATTGGTCGCCTGACGGAAAGCGGATCGTTTATACGGCCGGCGATAAAAGCGGCAATTATGAGATTTATCTCGAAGATTTAAAGTGATCGATCGTCGTTTTCCCGCAATTGTTATGGTTGCTGTGAATTTGAATTTTCGGCCTTTTCTTTGGCCTTGTTTGCTTTCTCGGCTTCTTCCAATTTTTCCTGCTTTTCCTTTTCGATCTGTTCCTTCGGCTTGGAAAAGTCCTGAAACTCAAACCGCTCTTTTAAGGCGTTTATGTTGTCTTCGGAAAATTCGTAGTTTGAGCCCACAAAGAGGATTTTTTCCTCTTCGATAAAGGTAAAACGGTTGGCGGCGTAATGCTTGTTTTCGCGGACGAATTGTCTGTCTTCGCTCGTAAAGGCCTGACCGTCCTTTCGTTTGAGGGCGAAAATATAATCGAACCCGGCGACCCGCATCGCTCTTAATTCGCGTTCAAATTTGGTGATGTCTTCTTCGGGCGTCGGCGTAATGGCGGCGGATTTTTCATTTGCCGGAGTCGCCTGCCCGTTGGCATTTTCCGGCGGCGTTTGCCGGAGACACGCCGAAGCGAACACGGAAAGCATTACCAAAATTGCAAATGCAATTCCCGATTTATAATTCACCAACTTATCCCGTTTCGTTCGGTTCGCCTTCTTCGCCGTCGTCAAGTTCTTCGTCATCAAGTTCATCCTCTTCATCCTGTGTTGCATTAGTTTCCCGATTTGCGTTAACGGTTGTTTGGTCTTTTTTCTCGGCCTCCCGCAGAAGTCTTTCTTCTTCGGGCGTCGGCGGTTCGGTTATTTCGATATCTTCCGGTTCGCCTTTTTTGTCGAGAATTTCCAGAATATAAGATTCGCCGTCCTCATAACGGGTTCTCGCCCAACCGCTTTCGAGAATTTTGGCGATAAAATCCTCGTTTTCCTTGGCGTCGGAAAAGATCCATTTCGAGCCGAATTTTTCGCGGATGATCGGTGCCGGGTCTTCGATTTTGCCGGAGGTGATGTCTTTGACCAGACGGTAAAGTTCGGGGTTTTCCGTGTAGAGATAATTCGGGTCGAGTCCCCAGACGTAGCTGTGTTTGGTATTGAAGAAAAATATTTTCGGAAAATCGTCCCAGTTGCAGTTAAAGATCCGTTCGCCTTCGGGAATATTTTTCTTCGCCCAGTCCATCGCTTGCTCGTATTTATCGTGTTTTTCGTTTCGGTGGATGCTCGACAGAAGGTCTTCTTCCTTGAGTTTGAGCAGTTTCGTGCCGCCGAAATTGAAAAAGATGACAAACAGCAGGATCGTGCCGAGAACATACGGAATATAGCCCTGAATTATTTCGCCGACGCTTTGTGTTTCGGCGGGTTTATCCGAATCGAGCAGGGGTTCGATGTCGCGGATGAATTCTTCGGGCAGTTGCGGCGTCTCTTTGATCATAAATGCCTGCCAGCTGAACGCCCCGAAAAGAATCGCAAACGGCGGAAAATACTCGGCCATCCGTTTTGATTTGAACATCCAGATCAAAAGGAACGTGCCGAAAATCAGAAAGAACGTCGCTTTATCGGGCAGTTTGCCGTTTTTCGGTTTGAACAAAATATAGCCGACGAGCATGGCGATCAGAGCCACCGTCAGATGCGTAACGAGCTGCCAGCCGTCATACGGATACCATTCGCCGCCGACCGAAACCTCGTAGGCACTGCGGAATTTGGTTGAAAAATGTTCGATAAAAAGCGTGATGTTGTTCGGAAAATACGGATTGACGACATTGCCGAGGATCATTCCGCCGAGCGTGTAGGCGACGGGCTGCCATTCGAACTTTCTCTCGTTCCAGGCAACAACTAAAGTCCAGATAACGGCGGCGATAAAAAGTAGCGGGAACAGGCTGTAAGTCCAGACAAAAACGAACATTAAAGGCAGAAGCCAGATATATTTGCGTTCAAACAAGAGATAAATTCCGATGACCGAATAGATGATCGTCAGAGGCGGAGCCTTCGCCATATTCATCCGATAAAAGAACGGATTCGAACAGGTCAGAAGGGCGGCGAGCCATAGAAGAAGATAATCAACCTTGTAGTAATACATCAGCCAATAGACCGAAAAGATCGCCAGACTTCCGTAAAAAACGGCCGCGACCTTCGCCGCCATGACGGGTTCGAAAAACCACAGGAACGGGATCTGCAGAAGATGAAAAAGAAAATGATGGTCGGCGTAATGACCGGGATTCAAGACCGTCAGCGGAAGCCATTTGAATTCGGGAAGCCATCTGAAACTCGAAATGTTTTCCCACAGCAGAGCACTCCAGCGGATATGATAATAACCGTCCCAATCGCCGCAACAGACGGCTTGCGTCGAAAATTGCAGTAAGATCATCAACAAAACGATGGCGAAAAATCCGAAGATCAGATAGATCAGGCGAACGGCACTATCGGTCTCCAACCATTCTTTGAATGATCTTTTTTCCTTTTTCTTTT
>JBGTRS010000568.1:0-2934 GCA_041940665.1 Pyrinomonadaceae bacterium
ATTATCCGGGCTATGTTCCGCCGAATTCACAGCCGAGCATCGCCATTCCGAAAGAATATCTCGACAGCGAAGAACGCGGTTTGCGCTACTCGAATCCGGCGGATATTCCGATCAGTCCGGGCGGCGAGATCGAAGACGAAGCGATTGACCGCTCGCACCAGCCCGACCGCGCAGAAGTCAAAACCGTAAAATAGGTCGGCAAATCAAACTCTTATCATTTTTTGTCCAACCCGTTGACAATCTCGACCAACGGGAGTATAAAAAATCTGAATAATCCAAAAACAATCCGGGAAAGGTATGTTTCGAATTACCGCCTGCTTAATTATACCGGCAATTTTCCTCAGCGGTTGTAGTCTGACCGAACAGCCGGGACCGGTTTTCGCAGGTCGTTTTATTGTGCAGGCAAAAAATGAAAGTATCTACGAAATCAAGAAAGATCCGGCTACAAATAAATTAGTACAGACCGAGATAGCCAGAGGTGAAGTATTGGTTTCGCCTGACAAACGCTATTTACTTTTAAATGTTCTTGCTAAAACTAGAGAGCCTTCAAGTCAATCTCAATATGAAACAATATTGAAAGATTTGAAAACGGGAGAAGAAAAAAAACTATTTTCCTATAAAGCCGAAAAACCGGATTGGTCGCCGGACAGTAAGAAAATATCTTATTACTATGACCACCAACTACTCGTTTCAGACCTTGCCGGAAATACTCTTACCATTTATAAAGAGTTCCCATTTACATATGACACGCTTGCCGGAAAAAGGACGGTATATTTCCCTCCTAGTTCAGCTTTATGGGTCGGCTCCGACCGGCTTATTTTTCAAAGCGTTTTGCTTGCTCCCGACTTCATAAATGTTCCTTTGAGTACTTTTAATAAAGAACCCGATACGACTAATGTCATCGCCATCGAGAATGCTCCGAAATTAACACTCGCGGGCAAATCAATTGCCAAAAGATTTTTTGTCGGTCCGCGTTGTCTGGAACAAGGATTTGTCTTATTCGGCGAAAAAAAATACGTCAGGCAAATGGACATAGACGGCAAAGATAAAGATGACATCGCCGGTTCGGTATTTATCGCCCGCCATTTTAACGACTTCGCCAAGACGGAGCTTCGTCCTGTTACCTTTACTTATCGAAACTGTGATTTTGTCCCGAATAGTTGTCGGATAAGATGCTTTGACATTGATGAGCAATCCGGCAATGTAATGCTTGATGATTATGATCCGGTGTCTTTTCAGAAAGAAAGTCACGTCTTGGAGTGGAAGGGACGAAACATACATAAAATTTCATACACACCGGAAGAAAAGATTATCGCCGTAGTTTACTCATTAGATAATACAGAAACTTCTTTTCATTTTTCCGTCGTGGACATACGCACGGGCGGAGAAACCGTTCTTATAAAACAAAGAAAACTGGGAAATTATGCGAGTAATTCGCAGATCGAAGAAACTTTCAGAGAAGACAAACTGCTGAATCTTCTCAAGGAAGGAAAGTTTTTAGCGTGGCTGCCGGAATAGAAAATTAAAAATTTTCGCCGAACGGGCGAGTCAACTGTTTGAAAATATAAATTCGCTTTGGAGAGCAATTATGAAAAATGCAAATTTCGCGTATTTGATCGGTGCCGAACGAGATAGGATTCGTTGGGGAAGACCGGTGATTTTTTTCGCTGCGCTTTTTCTGTCAAGTTTGGTTTACTTGATTTTATACCGGCTCTATGTCGGATTTTTTACGGGGCAGGAATCATTTCAATTGACGCTGTTCCCGCATCCGTTGGATTTTGCTGAAAGTATTCTTTCCAATTTCGTTTTAGTTTTCTTACTTTTAGCGGTCTTTTATTTAATAAAAAACGAATTGCCAGCTCTGCTCGCCGCCGTCATTTTATCCGCTCCGGCTGACGCGGTTATCAGTTTCGGGCGGACGGCGTTTTTATCGCTTTCTACCCGTTACGGCTCATTTGCCTTAGACGAGACGGCTGATTTTCCATGGCGGTTCGTTCTCTTATCTTCGGCATTATTTACCTTGTGCTTTATCGGCGGAATTATTTTGGCGCTGCGGCTGATTAAACAAATGTGGCTGGCGATTCTGATCGGCGCGGTGGCGGGCAGAATCGTTTACCGGATTTGCTTTATGACGTATGGATCTTTGACCGGCGGGAACTTTAACTTTGATTTAATAAACTTCGTTTTTACGATTTTTGCCGGTGCCGTATTTGCCGTGGCACTCTGGTTCGGTCTGCGGATGACGGCGGATAAAACGCCGCTTGCCGAAGGCGAAAAGCCCCGTCTTTCAAAAGAATTTTATGCCGGAACGTGGACGGCGCTTCTGCTGGTTTCGATACTTACGCTTCTCATCGTCATCGTATCCGTCCTCGCCGAATTGTGGCAGGAAGAACAGTTGACTTTTGCATTTCTCCTGCTGGCGATAGTTTATCTATTAATACTTTACAGCGCGATAGTTTTTGCGGTCTTGATTTATAAGATGTGGGCGGCGATTCAGGACGGCTACGCCCGCACTACGCCCGGAAAAGCCGCCGGTCTTTTATTTGTTCCGTTCTTTAATCTCTACTGGATGTTTCAGGCTCTGCCGGGCTTTGCCAAAGATTTCAACGCTTTTGTTGACCGACACAATTTCAACGTGCGGCATCTGCCCGTCGGACTGTTTATCGCTTACTGTGCGCTTATTCTCTGCACGTTCATACCGCTCGTCGGTTTTATCACCAATCTTGCCGCTTTTTTTGTCGGCACAGCGATGATTCTTAAAATTTGCGATGCGGTGAACGCTCTGCCTGCACCGGCGGAAACGATGTCGAAATAGATTATCGTAAATTTTTAAAGCTTTTCTGTTATTACTTACCGAATTATTGTAAAATCGGTGAGATTGACGAAACAAATCAACCAATCTAACCAATCCAAACATGAAAACGCAAACCCGAA
>JBGTRS010000569.1:0-2920 GCA_041940665.1 Pyrinomonadaceae bacterium
CGAAGCACCCATCGCCAGTTCATACGAGATCATCTGAGCCGATGACCGCAAACCGCCGAGCAGGGAATATTTCGAGTTGGAAGACCAGCCTGCCAAAGCGATTCCGTAAACGCCGACCGATGTGATCGCCAGAACATAAAGAATGCCGACATCGATTCTGGCGATTGTCAGAGGAAAGTTCACGGCACGCGGAGCCAGCCACGCGATGACGTCGCCCAGAACGGGAATTCCCTGCGTATATGGCACCAACCCGCCCAGCGGGTCAGCCAGAGTCGGACCGAACGGATAGACCACGATCGGCATCAGAGCCGCGATCAAAGCGATCAAAGGTGCCAGATAATATATAAATTTCGTGGATTTATCGGGAACCAGGTCTTCTTTGAAAATAAACTTGAAAAGGTCTGCAAACGGCTGGAGAAGTCCCCAGGGACCGACGCGGTTCGGTCCGATCCGTCCCTGAATCCAGCCCAGAACTTTGCGTTCCGCCAGAACCGTATAAGCCACGATCATCAAAACGCCTTGAAACGCCAAAAGTATTCCGATACTGATGACGATTATGGGGAGAGATGTTTCCAAAATTGAATTCATATTATTTATCAACGCTTAAATTTACACGGTCGATCGGATCAACCGTTTCCGCAACCGTAACTTCTTCAGCTTGATGTCCGTTACTGCCGTTGGTTTTCGGCGTGCCGTCCAAGTTAAACTGCTTGAGCGGCGACACCAAAAGGTTTTCTGGCTTCGGATTTCCGTGAGCGAGCAAATGAAACTGCGGAGTTTTGCTCGTCAGGGTCGTCAAACGGAACAATTTATGCCCGACCTTGGGTGTGACGGTAATTTTTTCGGCTTCATCCGGCATCATCGAAACTTTTTGTTTAATGGACCCGATCTCTCTTGATAGATCACGTCCATCGGAAATTTCGTGTTTGACCTGAACGGGATTTGATTCATCCTTCAAGTCCGGGTAACGCAAACCTTCGTAAGCCGGAATGTTGTCCGCAATATGTCTGAATACTGCCGAGGCGGAGAAATTATAGCCGAAATCCGTTCCCAGTTCACGGGCGATAAGCGATGTGATCATCCAATCGGGTTTCGATTGATGGACCGGCTCGATCGTCTGGCGGACTCTCTGAACAAAACCCGTATTGTTCGTATAGGTTCCGTCAACCTCGGCAAAACTCGCCGCCGGCAAAATGACATCCGCGTGTTCGGTCGTTTCCGTTTCAAAAAGTTCCTGAACGACGACAAAGTCCTTATTTGCCAGAGCGGAATTGTCCTGCAAACTTCCGCCGATGAGCAGAGCCTTCGAATTATTCAAGACTTCCGCTAAAGATCTTTTGCCGGGCATCATATCGTTGGCACCGACCGAATTGTTATAAAGCGGCAATGGATGAAGAAGCACACGGCGATTTGCCGAAGCAAAATTTCTGGCCGAACTTGCCAGAATTGCCTGGGCCTCAGTCGAAAGGTCTCTGCCGAACATAATGATCAGATCGCCCTCGGTTTCGCCGATTGTCCGTATAACCTGCTCGATCTCACTCGATTTAACGCCGAGTTTTCGCAGGACATTATCGTCAACCGAATCGCTCAGAGCCATGACGATCGCATCGAGAGAATTCGGATTGATATGTAAAAATTGTGTTGCGGATTGCGTTAAACGGATCGGTGTATCATTGACGATGATCAGACTCGCTCCGCCGTTTTTGACCGCCTGCCGCATCTGTTTGGCGGTAAAGGTCTGTTCTTCTTCGGGTTCGCCGCCGATCAGAAGAATCGTTTTCGCATAACGAATTTCCTTATGTGTGCAAAGCGGAACGCTCAAGTTTTCAAAAAACGGCTTCAGATCAAAAGCATCCGAAACGGCATAACTATCGTTGCCGACAACTTCCGCCGCAAATCTTTTTAAAGTATGAACCGCTTCATTTGTCAGCCGCGAACTGGCGATAACGCCCGTCTTTTCGCCCACTTCTTTAAATTTTTCGGCAATGAATTCGACGGCATTGTCCCAGGTTGCCGGGATCGGTTTTCCGCCTTTTTGATAGCGGATCATCGGCGTTTTTATTCTGTCGGGATGATTGATGAATTCGTGTCCGAAACGAGCTTTGACATCGAGAAACTCGCCGTTCAAACCGTCAACATAGCGGTCGCGGGCGACGATCCGGTGAACGAGTCCGCCGCGGGAACCGATCGAAAGCTGCATTCCGTCCGAGCCGTATGTGTCGGTCGTGATGGTTTGGTCAAGTTCCCAGGGTCTTGTTTCGTGACGGTAAACGCCGTCGAGCAAAGTTCCCGTCGGGCAGACCTCGACGCAGTTGCCGCATTGCGAACAATCGAGCCAACCGCCGTAGGTTCCGATAACCGTATTGACGCCCCGGTTTCCGGCTTCGATCTCGTCCTCGCCCATCCATTCCGCACAAACTCTCGTACAGCGTTTGCACAAGATACAGCGTTGCTGATCGTTGGCGACCATCGGCGAAAGGAATTTTTCCGGGTGAGCGTTTTTGGTTTCGGTAAAACGTTCTTCAACATCGCCCCAATCGAAAATGATCTCCTGCAGTTCGCATTCGCCGCCGCGGTCGCAGACCGGACAATCGAGCGGATGATTGGCGAGCAAAAACTCGCCCATCGCTCGCTGAGCCTTTTCGATCTCTTCGCTTTCGGTCGTCACGACCATTCCTTCCTTGACCGGAATCGAACAGGACGCCTGTAATTTCGGCATCTTGTCTATCCGCACCAGGCACATCCGGCACGAAGCCTGTAATTCCAGGTCTTTGTAGTAACAAAAAGAGGGAACACCAAAGCCGTTTTTGTTACAGGCATCAATCAAGGCAGAGCCTTCCTCAACCTCGAATTCCTGATCGTTTATCGTGATTTTTACAAATTTCTTTTCAGACATTATTTTTTAAGTTCGAATCTCTTT
>JBGTRS010000570.1:0-2905 GCA_041940665.1 Pyrinomonadaceae bacterium
TCTTGGTCCTTTCGAAGACTTTTGTCCATTATTTTCAGCGCAAGAGGATTGTGCTGCGCAGCCTACCGCATCATTTCTCTGTCTTTCAGAAACTTAGGGGGTATAGCACTCGATGTCCGTCCTTAACGCTTGCCACGCGATACTTCTGTCATCTTTTGCACTACCTTCTGCAAACATTATCGATAGAGCATTTTGCTTTATTGCTTCTTTTACTATCTCACTTTCTTCTTTTAATTATTTTGCCCTTTCTTCTTTCTCACGTTACAGCCTTTGCTCTTCTCTTATTCGTGCTAATTACTCTTCTAATTCAGAATCTCCGTCAAACATAGTTTTTCGTTTTTTATTATTTTTTCAATGGTATTTATTTCAGTCTTTGTTTCAAACTGATATTCCGCCCCTTTTATGGAATTTGAATCGTTGTAAGCATATGTATATTCATACTCCGGATAAACTCTATGCCGGAAACAAATAAAATTGGAAACGGAAGATTTAGGCACGACCACCTTTTCCTTTCGCGGACAATTCGCATCAACCAACATTCCCGTTTCGGGATCAATCGTAACTTCGGTCAGCTCATCCGGCATTTCAAATTCATTTCCGCCGAATTCCGGGCGAACATCCAGAACCTTTTTCATAAAATCAGACCAAAGCGGAAGTGCCGCGTCACCGCCCGTTAAACCGATATCTTCATTTTCATCAAACCCGACCCAGGCGACGGTCACCAGATTCGGTGTGTAACCGACAAACCAGGCGTCCTTTGATGAACCCGTTTTTCCGGCAAAGACCACATCTTTGCCAAATTGATTCCCGGTTTTTCTTGCCGTTCCGTTTTCGACAACGGCTTTGAGCATATCCGTGATCAAATAGGCAGTTTTTTCGGAAATGATTTGTTCATTTTCAAACTTTGACTGATAGATGATCGAACCGTCGCCCGAAGTAATGTATTTTATAAAAACAGGTTCAACCTTTTTACCTCTATTGACGAAACTCGAATACGCTGAAGCGAGACGTAAAGATGTAACTTCCATCGTTCCGAGAGCCATCGAAGGATATGGCTGAACATTTTCAAATCCGAAATTTTCCGCTTTTGCCGACACATATTTGATACCGCTATTCAGTGCGGTTTTGACAGCCACAACGTTTGAAGATTTAGCCAGAGCCGTTTTTAAGGTGATTTGTTTATTGGAATATGAATTTCCGTAATTTGCCGGAACGTATGTTTTGGCATTTTTTCGATCAAATTCCGTTTTTTGATCGGTAAAAACACTGCTCGGTAAATAACCTTTTTCCAACGCCGCCGCATAGACGAACGGTTTGAAGACCGAACCCGGTTGTCTTTTCGCTTGGGTTACGCGGTTATATTGCGATTTTGCATAATCGCTTCCGCCCACCAAAGCGAGCACCTCGCCGGTATGCGGATCCATCGCGATCAATGTCGCTTCAAGATTATATTTGCCGCTCATGGGCAGATTTTTTTTGAGTTTTTGTATATGCTCTGCAACCGATTTTTCCGCTATATTTTGAAGATTCGTATCGATCGTCGTAAAAACCTGCAAATCTTCAATTTCCGCCGAATCTCCGTTCCAGGTTTTATTCGGTATTTCCTTTACGACCGAATCAATAAAATATGGTGCGATCGAATTTGAG
Organism: Pyrinomonadaceae bacterium; assembly: GCA_041940665.1. Lineage (GTDB taxonomy): Bacteria > Acidobacteriota > Blastocatellia > Pyrinomonadales > Pyrinomonadaceae > Aridibacter. Next base: position 1,648 of record JBGTRS010000570.1, read on the forward strand.
TTTGCCTTCGGTCTGACAAAGTTGATTTCTCTTTCGATAGCCTTTTTGTAATCGTTTGAGGAAATAAGATTTTGGTCATACATTAAACTTAAGATCAGATTTCTTCTTTCCCTCAATTTCTTTTCATTTTTACCGAGTGTAAAATAATTCGGACTTCGAATGATGGCGGCGAGGGTCGCGGCTTCCGTAAGATCTATTTTTGTGATGTCTTTATCAAAATATGCTTCGCTCGCCATTCCGAAACCGTGAATTCCGGTTGTTCCGTATTGACCGAGATAAATCTCGTTGCAATATAAAGTAAAAATATCTTGCTTCGATAATGAATCTTCGAGAGCGAATGCCAGAAATGCTTCGGCAAATTTTCGTCGGAAAGTTCTTTCGTTTGATAAAAATGTATTTTTAACAAGTTGTTGGGTGATCGTCGAGCCGCCCTGAAGGATTTTCTGTTCGGTTAAATTTACCCAAACAGCCCGCAGGATACCTTTATAGTCAATACCGTTATGCTCAAAAAATCTTCTGTCTTCCGTTACGATTATGGCATTTCGTAAATTTTCAGGAATTTGCGAAAATTTCAAGGCTTCCGCTTCACCTCTTTTGGCTTCACTTCGGCCCGTCAGTAATTCGGGTTTGATTTCGAATGAAATTTCGGTTGATTCGTTATTTTTTATATTCGAAATGGTTCCGTTTTCGATCTCGATAACGGATTTGCTGTATCTCGGTTCAAACGGCTGATTTGAAGTAATTTCGATCGAATTTTTTCCGACTTTATAAGCACCGTTCCAGAACTTGTCGCTTGTTTTTCCCTGGATGTAGCCCGATCTCTTTAGTAAAGAAATAAGATTTTCCCGTTCGATTTTCTGTCCGATTCTGATCGTTCGCGGGGCCGCGTAGATTCCCGAACGGCTTTGCCAGAAACCGGTTTGTATTCTTTCCTGAACGATCTGATCATAATGATTATAGTAGTGATTAAATGAAACATATCCGGCAATTGCCAGTATTACGGAAGTAAAAATGAATAAAAGAAAAGATTTTAAAACAGCGGATTTTACCAAACTCTTATAATCCGGTTTTTTTGAAAATTTTACGGTTTAACTGATAATACGGCTGAATCCGGCGTTTTACGCTCGTTCGAATGGTATACAACACTCTATATCTACGGTAGGTACACACTGAATACGATTGGTTGGGGGGGGGGGGGGGGGGGTTTTTAAAAAAATTAAATAAAATAAATGTGGAAATAGATTTTTTTTTATTTTTT
>JBGTRS010000571.1:0-2880 GCA_041940665.1 Pyrinomonadaceae bacterium
GTAAAACGAAGAGCAGCGCTTTTTTCGGAAGGGTTGCTCTTCGTTTTAATTTTCGGTTCTGAACAGGACGACATCGCTGAGGATCGATCCGCGTGAGACGACGATCTGTTTGCCGTCGTGCGAGATCGAAAAGTCCTGGATTCGATAATCTTTAAAATTTGTCAACTGGCTTTGTTTGCCGTCTTTGAGCGAATAAAGCCAGATGTTCGAAACGCCGTTTTTGTGGTCAACGAAAGCGATTTTCTGGCTGTCTTGTGTCCAGTTGAAAAGATAATGCGTATAAACTCCGGTGTTATTGATCGCCGATGCCGGCAGTTCGATCTTTTGTTTCCGGCCGCTCGCAAAATCCAAAATCTCGCTGGCCAGCTTTTTCTTTTCTTCGTCCCAATACGTATAAAAAAGTTTTTTTCCGTCGGGCGAGATCTGCATCTGCTGAACCAGGGCTTTTAGAAGCAGGACTGTTTTTTTCGCGTCGAGATCGTATTTGGCCACCCCTTCGTTGTTTTCTTCGGTCGAATAATAGAGAAAAGCGTTTTCGCTCCGCATACAATCAAAACCGTTTCCGTCATTACCTTTTTTCCATGCATCATCAATCGGTTTTCCGTCGATACTGATCGTCCGAAGACCGTGTTTGTTCGAGCCGAACAGAATGGTTTTGCCGTCGAGCGAAACGCACGGATTGACATTGGAATTATCGTCGTTGGTCAGCTGTTTTTTTTCGGAGCCGTCGGCGGACATTTTCCAGATATTTAATTTTCCGCTGATGATCGAGGAATAGACGATCTCATTGTCCGGCGTCCAGTCAACTCCGGCCCCTTCGATCTTTCCATCGGTGATGCGTTCGGCTTTGTCCGGATCGGCAAACGGCAGAGTCCAGACCGACATCGTAAAATCCCGTTCAACGCCGACAAATTTTTTGCCGTCCGCCGTGATGCTCAGAGAATCATAGCTGTTCAGATCGGTATTGATCGGGGTCTGCGTTCCGTCCGCATAATCGATCAGCCACAGGCGGTTGGTGATCTCGCCGTTGGCCAGCGAAACCAGCAGACCGCTTTTATCGGGAAGCCATTGCGGACTCGACGCAAAACCGATATTTTCTTCCTGACCTTCCCAGATAATCTTCAACTCGCCGCCTTCCGCCGGCATTTCCGCGATCTGTGCCTTATACGCTTCATCGGCTCCTTTCGGATAATTACCGACCATCGCCAGAGTCTTGCCGTCGGGTGCAAAAGCCATCGAATAGATTCCGCCGCGATGCGGGAACGTTTCATAGATGACCTTTTCATTCTTACCGTCAACCGTTGCGGAAACCAGTTGTGCAGATTGCGTTTCATCGATCGAACGGATAAAAACGATCTTTTGGTTATCGGGCGAAAGCGTCAGTCCCGGCATACAATCGTGGATGACAAGTTGCGGAACGCCGCCCAACACCGGAACGCGGAAGATCTCGCCGACATTTACCTTGTCCCAGACGTTGTAATAGAGCCAGTTTCCGTCGGACGAAATTTCGATACCCTGAAAGATCACTTCCGCCGCCGGAACGATCTGAGCCGTACCGCCGTTCTCCGTTTGCTTGAGCCAGAGACTCTGTTTTTCACCTTCATCCAGAACGTAGGCGATATATTTACCGTCGTCGGATACGGTTGCGTCGAGAACCTTGCCGAGATTGGTGATGCGGGTCGGTTTGGCATCGGCAAAGGAAAATTCGGCGGATGATTTAGGAGCAAATGAATAGATCATTAAGGCGATTCCGCCTAACACCATCACCGCCAAAACGGCCGCCGCGACCGGAAACCAGGAAGTTTGCTTGACACCGACAACCGCTTTATTTTTTCGTAACTCCGAAGTGGAAATCGGCATCAATTCCTCCGATTCGAAGCTTTCTCCGAGATTCCGCCGCAGACGCTTCAGATCAGCCAGCAGATCGGATGCCGTTTGATAACGCATTTCCAGATCTTTTTCAAGCAGTTTGAGAATGATATTTTCGAGTTCTTCGGGAATCTCTTCGTTCGATTCCGAGGGTTTCAAAGGGTCTTTGTTTAGAATTTCGTCAAAAATTCCGGCCTGCGTCGAGGCTTTAAATGGCACCGTGCGGCAGACCATCTCATACAGCAAAACACCCAGACTCCAGAGATCCGTACGTCCGTCGAGCGGTTTGCCCAAAGCCTGTTCGGGCGACATATACTGCACCGTGCCGACGAGCATTCCGTCTTCGGTCTTGGCCCGCGTGATGTCTTCTTCGGAAACTTCCGTAGAAATTGTTTTGGCCAGACCGAAATCTAAAATTTTCACCTGCCCGCGATGATTGATGATGATGTTCGAAGCCTTTATGTCGCGGTGAATGACACCGTTTCGATGGGCTTCATCGAGAGCATCGGCGATCTGCGTCGTGATCCTTAAGATGTCGAAAAGTTCCAAATCACTAAATCTGATCTTTTCGGCCAGCGTTTCGCCTTCGACGAGTTCCATCGCCAGAAGCGGTGATTCATCCGCTTCGGAAACTTCATAGATCGTGCAGATATTCGGATGATTCAAATTGGCGGCAAGTCTTGCTTCCTGCATAAAACGGCTCAGATTCTTGCGGTCTTTACCGATATTTTCCGGGAGAATTTTTAGGGCGACCTTGCGGCTCAAACGTTCGTCTTCGGCAAAATAAACTTCGCCCATTCCGCCCTCGCCGAGCTTCCGCAAAAGTTTGTAATTGGAAATTTGCCGAATCATCAAAAATCCCGATTTAAGAGAAATACACCGCGAACTGAAAGTTTATGACGTATTATAAACAACGATTCTCCCGCATATTTGTTCGGCGGATTTTATAGTTTAGCACCGAAAGTTTAGAATATAACCGATTTTTTTCAAGTTTTTTATATTAAACCGATG
>JBGTRS010000572.1:0-2864 GCA_041940665.1 Pyrinomonadaceae bacterium
CTCGCTGCCGACAGCGGCAAGTTGGTATGGAAGTTCGATAGCAAAAACGAAATCGTCTCGTCGCCCAATCTCACGCCTGACGGTCTCATCGTGTTCGGTTCCACCGGTGGCAGCATCTATGCCCTTAAAGCCGACAGCGGCGAAAACCGCCCCGCCAAAGGATCTGGCAATCTGTCCAGACCTCCATTTCTTCACTGCCTTCAACCGAAAGATTCCAGTCCGGAAAACGCTCTTTGGCAATCTTTCGCAAAATTATCGGGATATGATCATCCGAAATATTTTCAATCGCTTCATTGAGAGCATTGTTTAATTTGTCCTTATTGCTGACCTTCAGACTATATCGGTTGGGTTTGCCCGTTTCGGTCTTTTTCACAATGTCTTTCGGAATGATCGAGACGATCATTTCCAAAAGTTCCTGGACATTGGTGATCGCTTGCTGCGGGTCGTTCTCGTCGCAGATGAGCATCGCCGCACAAATATCCGAGGCCGTGGTTCCGTCGCCGTCGAGAGATAAAATGAACAAGGCTTTTAAGATCAGTTTCGCCTGAAGCCTTTGCATTACCGGAATACTCGAAACGATTTCCGTGCTGATCTTGTCAAACACTTCAAATGCTTCTTTTAGTTCTTCGGATTTACGGAATTTATGTTCGACATTATCAAAAACCTCATCGAGCGAGATCAAAGAACTGGCCGGCCGACCCAAAATTTTTTCGCCGGCAACCGAGGCAAATCCAAAAAGAGCGAAATTATGTGCATATAATCTGACAAACGGGGCGACATCCAAAATCGCCGGATGCAGCGGATAGAGCGATTTGAAACTCTGCTCGCTCCAATGAAACGAGGGACTTACTCTTCTGAAATATTTATAAAGGTTACTTAAAATTTGCTGACTTTGGCTGTTTTTCGGGAAAATATGTGTGTTGACGATCGTATATAAATGTTCCTGATCCAGATAATCGATCGAAAATGTACGTGCGATAGCCACATTTATACCGTCGGCATCGGTGATATCATCATCCAAAGCAATGCCTACAAAAACATTGTATTCTTTGGAAACTTCGGCAATTTTCCCCAATACCGCCCCGTCATCTCTTGAAACACGGGTTTCACGCTCGTTTGCCGTATCAACAATGATTATAAACGGGACATCGTTTACACGCCTTCCGACAAAACTTAAAATATCTTCAACCCTTTCGGGAATTTCATTCAAACTGCATCCGATTGTTTCCGCTATTCCATATCTGAATTCATCCAAGATCGTTTCCTGAGTCCCGCGTCGAATGTATGCCACCGGATAATGGCGACGCATCAAGAGTTGGGTAGAAGCGGCAACGTGAGAATCCGTTAATTTCGAACGCAGTTCGGGATGAGCCAGCAGTGCACCGAAAGTAGCCAGAAAATGACTTTTACCGACCCCGCGATAACCGGCCAAGGCCTTTGCCTTCCCGTTTTCAAAGCCGACATTGATCACTTCATCTATCCATTTTGCCATTAAACCCGATGTGATATCGGTAAAATGATAACAGGAAAGGGTCATAAACGGATCAGCCTGAAAATCTGCGGGACTTTCATACGGACAAACTTCTATAACGTCTTTTACTTTTTCTTGGATACGAGTCATTGTCGTTTTTATGTTTGAAGAACGGTTTGGATGGGAGCCGGTTAAAGCGGAATAAATTTGACTGAAAAAAGATATTTCTAATGATAAAACAATCCGCCGATTCGAAATCGGCACGGTTTTTATTTTAACAGTTTTTTGCAAAGTATAAAACATTTTAAGGGCAATTTTTTTAATTTTCTGTAAAAATCTAATTGAGACACAAACTTTTCAAAGAAAATCTGCATCAAAGAAATGTTGATTTTTACAATTAGAAAAAGTTAAAATTGCATATTCGTAAACCGAAAACAAATTCAATGGAGGCAAAAATGCTAAAAGGTTCGTTTCAAAAGATAGGTGCATTTGTTTTATTGTCGGCACTTTGGATGACGGGAGTTTTGTTTTTACCGGCAAATGTTTCCGCCCAAACTGATGATGATAATGACAAGGATAAAAGCAATACCAAACCATTATCCAAAAAAGAAGATCCGGCAATGATCGGTAAAAGAAACATTAACGGCGGTTTTGATAAATTTACCGGATGGCTCGGCGGTTCACGCGAAAAGGAAATCCAGCTTGGTGCCCAACTTGCCGCTCAGATCGAATCGCAGGCCAAAATGGTTACCGATCCGAGAATCACCGAATACATAAACCGCGTCGGCCAAAACATCGTTCTGCATTCCGATGCAAAAATTCCCTTTACGATCAAAGTCATTGACAGCGACGAGGTCAACGCCTTCGCCTTACCCGGCGGATATTTCTTCGTCAATAAAGGTCTCATCATCGCCGCCGACAATGAAGCCGAACTGGCCGGCGTGATGGCACATGAAATCGCCCATGTAACGGCCCGCCACGCCATGGAAAACTCCGGGAAGAGTTCGCTTTTAGGTTACGGTATCTTAGCCGGAATAATTTTCACCGGCGGAATCGGCGGGGCGATTTTGCAAAACACAGCCGGAATTACCCAGGCCCTCGCTTTCTTCAAATTCAGCCGCGGGGCTGAGAAGGAAGCCGATATGCTCGGTGTTCAATATCTCTATGCGGCCGGATACGACCCGACCGGGATGGCGACGATGTTTGAAAAACTTGCTTCCAAAAATAAGAAAAAACCCGGCACGCTTTCAAAACTTTTCTCGTCGCATCCGCAATCAATTGACCGCCGCGACGACAGTCTTGCTCTTGTCGCCCGTTTTCCCGAAAAACAGGAATACATTATCAGCACATCGGAATTTCAGCGTGTCAAAGAACATCTTTTGAGAATTTCAAA
>JBGTRS010000573.1:0-2864 GCA_041940665.1 Pyrinomonadaceae bacterium
TTCGCTGATCGCCCGCGGCAGGATAAGTCCCGAGTGCCAGCCCATTGATTCAAACAGCGTTTCGTATTCGTCAATGACGCTCAATTTGACGGCCGTCGCAAAATATCTGGATTTACCTTCGCGGTTCGGCGAGATCTTGATCCGGTTGATACGAAGTTCGCCCGACGGGACACCGAAACTCGTCTCCGCTTTCCAATCCAGAACGTCTTCCAATTCCTGTTTTGACGCCGGTGTATCATCGAGCGTCAGGATCGCCGTGCGGGCCGTGTTGGCGGGAAGCGAAACCGACCATTTCTTGTTCCGCCGCAAACCGGCATCGGTGATCACGCGGTCGAGCATAACGAGCATTTCCTCGTCGCTCGCGATATTTTGATCAACAAAATTCGGTTCGAGCAAGCCGGAGGGCAGTTCAAGTGTGGCGGCTTGTTTGATGCCGAACTGTCCTCGGCCTTCTTTTTGCAGAGCCAGGGCCGTGATGCTTTCTTTTTCCAAACCGAGAGCGGCTTTCGGATAATTTGGTTGTGTTAAAGTGCTGAACATTTCTTAATAATCTTTGTATGCTTTTCCCTTGCTGTCTTCGCCGTCGGCTTTGCTTTTGACATCAATCAAACCTTGCTCGCCTTCGGTTGAATTCGGATCATCTCCCATAATCGGATCCCATTCCTTTTTTTCAGTGATCGGATCGGTCGGCAGTTCTCTCAGATAATCCGCATCTTTCAAATCTTCCAAATCTTGCGGTGCTTTGCCTTTATCCGAAGTATATTGTTCGATCGCCCGCCGCATTTGATAGAGATTTTCCGCCAGAACGGCTTCGCGGGCGTGTTGGATAGTCGTTTGGTAGGTCGGTATGGCGACCGACAGCAGGATTATCAGAATAAACATGGCGATCAGCAGTTCAAGCAGAGAAAAGCCGGTTTGTCTTTTGTCCTTTGGTCTCTGTCCTTTGGAAACCGGGTTTTGTCCGATCAAACTCTTCACTCTCCACTGTTCACTCTTCACTCTTGTTCTACCAATCACTGTATTTCTCCCCGTTTAAGGCTTCTTCGTTAGATTTTGAACGGACATCAAAAACATTTATCTCGTCCCAACTTGCCGAATCTTCCGATTGATATGATGAACGCAATTCCCATTCGTCTTTGCCCGTGATCGGATCGACCGGCAGTTTCCGCAGATAATGTTTGAGAATCTCCTTGTTTTCGTTCAATTCCGTGGCGTTTGTATCATCATTTCCCAAACCTCTGCCGCCGGTCAGACTTCCCGATAGACCTCTCGGCTTGACCTTGACGCCCTCGACCAAAACGTCCAGCGAAGGCGGATAGCGGTCAACATTATCAACGGTAAAGATCGAGCAATCGTCAATGACGACACGGCTTCGCGGATCGGCCGGAATATTCTGTCCGACCTGCCGGGCGGCGGGATTTCCGCTGACGATCGAACCGAGCGGACAGGCTCCGTAAGTATCGCGTTTGAACTCATCAATCGCATTGCGTATATCCCGCAAAGCCTGCCGCAGTTTTATCTCTTTCTGCCGTTTGATCGCATTTTGCGTCAGAGGAATCGTTCCCATCACCAGAATCGAAAGCACCGTTAACGTAACGATCAATTCAAGTAAGGTATAGCCTTTGGCGAACTTGACCAATGAGGTCAGTTTCCGCCTGCGGACTTTGAACCTTGAACTCTGAACTCTGAACATAAAGTTTCTTAAAATGTAATGACAAAATTATTGCCGTCCGCCGTCAGGATGCTGAGCATATCCGGCTCGAACGTAATTTCCGGCGTTCCGTCCGCCAACGCTTCGATCTCGATATAGGCCAAAATTCCCGAACTGTTCTGAGCAATATCTTTCGGCGACGAAAGCGAAACATACATCTTGCCGCCCTGATTGATAAACGGTTTCGTTAAGGTCTGAGCCAGATCCATTCCGAAAACGTCTCCGAAACCGACCGATTTGACGGCGACCTTGCTTTCATCGAATCTAAAACCGAGAACAGCCGAACGAAATGCCGTCGCACTTCTGACCATGACGGCGATCTTTGTTTTTTCACCGGCTTTCATCTGAGCGGGTTTCGGCAACATTTCAAGCATTGCTGTCGGCGTATTCTCTTTGATTGCCTCATTTTTCTTGACGTTGTCCGCCGTTTCGACAACCACTTCGCTCGCCTTTTCCGTCGCTCTTAAAGATGTTTCCTTGACGTCAACGGTTTCCTTTTCGGTTGCCGGTTCGGCATTCGGCGTAAAGTTCAAGGTGCGGACATTACCCGTTTCGATCGGTTTCAGGTTGGTCGCAATGCTGCCGGTTTTTGTTGCATTTACAGCTTCTTCATCGGCATTCGGCCTTATTTCTGCCGTTGCAGTTTCGACCGCATTTTCATCCGTCTTTTCGGGCTGAATGCTTGAGGTCGAATCATCGCCGCTTGATTTAACGTAAGTCGGTGCATCGGGAAGCTGAACCGTTACGTTTCTTTTTTCGAGTTTCGCGAGATTCTGCTGGCGTTCGACTTCTTCCCGAATCAACATAGCCTGCAGAGAACTTCCCGTCGGCGTCGCCAGAGTTCCCGATTCCATTTCTTCCAAATCTTCGGGCAGGATCGAAGGAGCTCTGATAACTCTCGGTGTCACCGCAATAACAATATCGGTCTGGCGATTATCTCTGGTCGGAGCGGTAAACAAGCGTCCTAAAATCGGAATCAAACCCAACAAAGGTAAACCTTCTTTACCCTTACTTTCGACGTTTTGAGCAACGCTGGCCAGCAAAAGAGTTTTGTTGTTTTGAACCCGGGCCGTGCCTTTGATGCTTCGTTCCGTAAATGTCGGTGTCAAAGTTCCGGCATCAAGAACGTCCTTTGATTCGATATCCATTGTTA
>JBGTRS010000574.1:0-2863 GCA_041940665.1 Pyrinomonadaceae bacterium
AGTGAAAAATTCTCAAAAATTTTACCGAACTCCATCACCGTTACTTGTAACGCTCATAAGGTATTTTTCGCTTTTTTTAAGCAAGATCATCTGGCGGATCGAATATCATAATCTCGAAAATATTCCAAATAACCCGGCGAAAGGTTTTTTGATTACGCCGAATCATCAGACCTATCTCGACCCGTTCTGGGTTTGTATTCCGATCAAAAGCGATCTGCGGTTTATGGCCTGGGATAAAGCGTTCGAATGGTTTTTTGTCGGACGTTTGATTAGTTTGCTCGGAGCTTTTCCCGTCAATCTCAAACGCGGCGGCACGATCAAAACTCTGAAAGAATCACTGAAATTACTAAGAGAAGGTAAAGCCATTTTGGTTTTTCCCGAAGGCGAACGCGAATTTTCGGACGGCGAATTATTGCCATTTAAAACGGGAGCGATAAGAATTGCGATGGAAGCAGATGTACCGATCCTGCCGGTGACGATTCGCGGCGGAAACCGCGTCTGGTCACGGAGCCACAAATTTCCTCGACTCGGGAAAGTCGAGGTTTTTTATCATCCGATTCTGGAAGTTTCAAAACCGGCCGATCCGAAACAAATTCCGCCTTATACAAAATTTATTTCGGACAAATTAAAAAAGATAATTTCGTCAAAATTATAAAAAGGAGCCGCAAGTTCACTGATCCTTTTCGTTTACTGTTCCGGTGGTTTCGGCGGTGGTCTTCGCGGCGGCGGCGGCGGCAATTTCTTTCTATCTCTCAAACGTTTCTGGGCTTCCATCTTTTTCTGCATTTCTATCGCATCCCGAACCTTCTGCTTCTGTTCGGGCGAAAGCTTCTCATATTGCTCGCGCGTGACCATAACTTTTTGACCGTTTTTCAGGAAAATTCCCTTCTCGTTCATGATCGCTTCATCCGTTTCGATGCCTTCTTCGGTGATGACCATCCCGTCCATTTCTACCTTTCCGTCGGAAACCCTTACGTCACTTTTACTTACTCCCGTTCCTTTTGAATTATCGGCTGTCGGTTTGTTTTCTTTGGCCGAAGCATTTTCTTTCACGGAAGGTTCGGTTTTTACGGCAGTGTCAGGTTTTTCAGCAGTTTCTTTCACACCGGACGCATTCCAATTTTTATTCGATAAATTAAAAACCGAGTTTGATTCATCCGAACTGACATCGGGATTCGGATTTTCTTTTACGGAAATATTTGAGATGGCCGCATTCGGGTCAATCGCATTGTTTCCATCAAAACCGGAAGAATTGCGTTCGGAACCCATAAAATAAACCATCGAAGCGACACTTCCGACCAACATCAGAACACCGACCGCCGCAATCGCCAAAAACGGTTTGCGGTTCGGACGGCTTTCGGTAATTACGCCCGAATTTATCGTATCTCCTCTGTCGGTTAAAGTTCTCGGTTTGGCGATTTTTGTGTTGACCGAATCTCCGGCCACGATATTTTCAGGCAAAACTTCGGTGTTTATGTCGGACTGTTTGGAATCATTTACAGATTTTTCGCCGTCGCCAAAAATTTTTGTGTTTTGCGTTAAAAGATTGGCTCCGAAAGCTTTATTTGTTGCCATTTTCGGCCTGGTCGAAACGGCGGTTGTTTCCTCATCGAAGATCATCTGACGCATTTCCGCAGCCGTCTGCGGACGCTCGCTTCCCTTCAAAGACATCGCCCGTTCCAAAATTATCGAAAAATCTTCGGGAACTTGTTCGTGGATGAGATGAGCCGGTTGCAGGGGATCCTCGCCTTCATTCAAAACCAGCATCACGCGGGTCAGAGCATCGGCGGGCGGTTTTCCCGTAGCGAGATGATAGAGCGTCGCCGCCAGCGAATAGATGTCGCTTCGCGGGTCGGTTCCCGTTCCCTGAATCTGTTCGAGCGATGCGTAATTGCGGGAATAACCGAAAATGCTGTTCGCCGCCGTCTGATGTTTCGCATCGGTCGGATTGCCTTTCGCCAGACCGAAATCGAGCAGGATAACCTGGCCGTGCGGCGTCAGTTTGAGATTCTGCGGTTTGATGTCGCGGTGGATGATCGGATTTGATTGGCCGTGCAGATATTCGAGGGCATCGAGAAGCTGATTTGCCCAAACAAGCACATCTTCAAACGGAAACGCCTCGCCGCTCTGTTCGATCATCTCAAAAAGGTCATCTCCGGCAATATATTCCATGACGATATATTGACCGTTGCCGTCGATAAAATGGTCGCTCACTTTCGGTAAAGCCGTATGCTTCAAGCTATTTAAAAGTCTTGCCTCACGCGAAAAAGCCTTGCGGTAATTATCATCGGCAAAAAGCGTCTCCTTGATCGCGACGGTATTGTTAAATCTTTCATCCGTCGCCAGATAGACCGATCCCATGCCGCCTTGTCCGATCTGCTTTTCGATGCGGTATCTGCTTTGTAAAATTTTTCCGGTTTTCAACATTTTCTCAACTCCCGAAAATCTGCTCCAACTATAATAACATTTTGTTAAAAATTTTTAATTTTTTGAAAACTTTTTATGTTCGAAAAACCATTCAATTATTTTACCGAAGAAATTATCAGGGGATCGCAGGGCGTCGAACCGAAAAAAATCCCCATTTATAATTTCCCGGACGTATGTTCAAATAATTTTGGGCATCCGCAAATAATTTTTTGGATGCCCTTTTTTCAAATTAAGTTTATTTACGTAATTTTCAGTTATATTGTTTTGAACCGACGGCCGGTAAATTGTAGATCTTTGCCAAAGTGTTCAGTTCATATCGAAGGCGAACCCAATTGCTTTCGGTTTGTTTGCCGAGTTTGCGGCGTTTGACGACCTTATCAATATCGGTGGCCAGATTTAAGACTCTGCGGACCTGCGGCTTGTTTTCGACCCATTT
>JBGTRS010000575.1:0-2854 GCA_041940665.1 Pyrinomonadaceae bacterium
CACTGGTCATGTATATCATGAATGTTGCATATCTATCACCAGTAAGAGAATAATACTTCATGGCGCTATCTGCAACTACGCTTTGATATCCAGGATCTGTATAATATCCTACACCGTCATGATGTGTTGCGTATTGGCCACCAATTCCATAATTAGCTACTTGGTAAGACTCAGATGCATATGGTCTATCCAAAACCAATTGTGTGGCCAATTCAATCCGTTTTGTAATGCCATATGCAATTTTGTCTTGTATAATTAAATAATCTCCTTTTGTAACGGACTTGCCGCTCGAAAACGTCGGTCAGTAATCATTCTATACTCTTTTTTCAAAAATCGGCTGACAAAAAAATCCTTCTGCCAACCGATTTAAGTTTGTTTCTTCCGGAAACCAAATTTGGAGACCGGAACACGAAAGAAACAAATTTTAAAACCTATTTGATCTCCGATGTATGGTCGGCGACAATCTGCCAACGGAATCCACGCCAGGTCCAGGTCGTCGTGTAACGGTCGCGTCCCTCGAACGGTTTGCCGTCACTGTCCGTTCCCTTATAACTGACAATGCCGGTTTCAACCGCCACTCCGTTGCCGATCACCCGCACTTTTTGTTCGGAAAGTTCAAACCTCTCGAATTTTACCGGAGCTGTTTTGTAATCGGCGATGTCTTCAGCCTTGTTTTTAACTTTGCCTTTATCATTGGTGTAGAGATATTCTTCCGCCAGAAGTTTTTCGATGGCCTCTGCATCCTGGTTTTTGATCATTTCGACATATTCCTGCCCGATCTTTAAAACCTGCTCTTCCATCACTTGGCGGTCGTGCGGGGCTTCGGAAAAATGTTCGGCGATCAAGAGCCATTTGCCGTTTCGTTTTTCATAAACTCCGGTGTAGCGTCCCGAATCCTTATGCGGCTCGCCATCACTATTTGCCGGCGATGCGGTAAATTCCCAGTTCCCCGTAATGATCGCTATTTTACCTGAAACTTTGACTTTTAGATCGTTGCTCGTAACTTCCAGCGTTTTATAGCTCGTATTCGCAAATTCCCTACGCATTTCCTCAAGACTCTGGACACGGTTCATCATTTTGGCGGTCGGGTCTGAATAAACATAATCATCCGCCAAAATACGTTCAAAAGTTGCCATGTCCTTCTTTAAATATGCTTCATCAAGCTGTTTGTGAATCTTTAGAATTTCCTGTTCGGCCTTACTGGTTTGGGCAGAAACCCCGTAAATTACACACATTGTTAGTAAAATTATGCTTATTGTTCTTTTCATTTTTTTGCTCCTTTTAATTTGAAAATATTCTATCTTTTTTTAGATATTCATTATTTTGTAGCTATGTGTTTCCGCAGGACTCCGCTTTGGGTAACACATAGCTACAAAAACTATTAAAAACCAAACACAGATGGAAGCGGGACGTCTCCCGTCACTCCGAACGGAACCGTCTGCACTCCCGAGGTCGTGCCCGAGATGTACCAGACATTGTTCCCGGGGCGAAACACGGCCGCATCCATCCTTCCATCGCCGTCGTAGTCTCCCGCAACGGGTGTGTCGCCACTTTGCCCGAACGGAAACGCAAAGAATGAACTGTCTTCCGACCGCAAGATAAACCATTGGCCTGATGACGGTCTGAAGAAAGCGACATCCGCCTTGCCGTCACCCGTGTAGTCTCCTTGAACTGCCTTGTCTCCGCTCGCTCCGAATTGATAAGCAATCAATCCGGCTTGACTGCGATTTATCCACCATTGCGAATTGGACGGACGGAAGATGGCGATATCCGCCTTGCCGTCGCCGTCATAATCAGCGATAACAGGCCTGTCTTGAGAGATTCCGAAGTTTTGAATCGTCACACCGTTATCGGAGGAGCGGAAGATAAACCAGGTCGCCGATGAAGGACGAAACAGAGCGGCATCGGCTTTAGAATCTCCGTCAAAATCAGCCGGAGCGGGAATATCTCCATTTGATCCGAACGGGAAGGAATAAAAGGTGGAATCCTCGCTTCTTAAAACAAACCACTCACCGACAGAAGGTCTAAAGAAAGCGATGTCGGTTTTGCCGTCGCCGGTAAAGTCGGCGGGAACAGGTTTATCGGTTGAAGAGCCGAACTGAGCGGCGTAATTTGTGCCGTTAGAAGAACGGAGATACCACCACTCACCCAAAGAAGGACGATAAATGGAAACATCAGTTTTAGAATCGCCGTCGAAATCAAATGGAGTTTTAGCTGAATTCGGCAAATAACGCACAACTGCGAAATCTCTGGTGCTTCCGGTAGTCTGAGCGAGAGAAGTTCCGGCAACGACGATCTTTCCGTCCGTTTGAAGGGCGACGGCGTTGGCAGTATCGGCACTGCCGTTTATGTCCGTGAACAAAATGCCTGCCTGACCGAAACTCGTATGCAAACTGCCGTTCGAGTTGTAGCGAACGATTGAAAAATCAACATTATTATTATCGCCGACGGCAATAATCTTTCCGTCGGATTGAAGGGCGATGTCATTTACCGAATCATCTCCAAAAAAGTTGAGATTGGTGGTAACTTTCCCGTCCTCGTCAAATGACGTATCGAGTGTGCCGTTCGAGTTGTAACGGGCAAGTGCGAAATTTTTTCCAGCCCTATTTATTATTCCTCCGTAACCGGCGGCGACAATTTTCCCGTCGGGCTGGACTTTCACATCGTTTATTCCGTCATTATCTTGGAAATGCGTGGTAACTTTGCCACCCGTTCCGAAACTGATAACCGGTGAACCGTTGGCGGTGTATTGGGCGAGGGCGAAATCCGTATTATTGCCGGGCTTGCCGATGCCTGCAATCAGAATTCTACCGTTAGACAGAACGCTTACGGCTTGTGCTACTTCATCTGTGTC
>JBGTRS010000576.1:0-2853 GCA_041940665.1 Pyrinomonadaceae bacterium
CGTCGGTGAAATTGAAAAAGTTGAGATCGAAAAGGGTCGGTATTTTACGAAGGTTGAAAATGAAAATGCCGCCCGCGTCGCATATATCGGTGCTGAAATCGAGAAAAATCTTTTTCCAGGCAGTTCGGCACTCGGCGAAGAGATCAAGATCAACGGACTTCCCTACCGGGTGATCGGTGTCGCGGTTGAAAAAGGTACGGTCTTCGGACAATCGCAGGATAATTTTATACAGATTCCGACCAGAACTTACCTGAAAAGCAAAGACCGTTGGAGCAGTTTGTATTTTGTCGCCGTTCCCTACAGCGACGAAACTTTTGATGATGCGGTCGAACAAGCCAGAACATTGATGAGAATCAAACGCGATGTTCCGTTCGGCGAAAAAGACAATTTCGGAATTTTTACGCCGGATGCGATCACGAATCTTAGGGATCAGATTTTCGGGCCGATATTTATCGTCATTCTGGCCGTTCCGTCAATCGCTCTGATCGTCGGTGCGATCGTCATTATGAACATAATGCTCGTCGCCGTCACCGAAAGAACAAAAGAGATCGGCATCAGAAAAAGTCTCGGTGCCCGACAAGCGGATATTCTTAAACAATTTTTGGCTGAATCGGCAACGCTTGCCACCATTGGCGGATTGATCGGTTTGATCCTGGCCGAACTTATCGGAATGATCGTTTCGATGTTCATATTTCAAACGGTCATTCCCTGGTGGGCGATCGTTTTGGCAATCGGAGTTTCCGCCGGTGTCGGGATTTTGGCGGGTTTGTTTCCGGCCTGGAAAGCCGCCCGGCTCGATCCGATTGAAGCCTTAAGAGCGGACTAAAAATTATGGTTTTAGGCAATACTTTTATCGAAAACTTCAAAATGGCCTTCTCAACATTGAGAAACAATAAACTGCGTTCGCTTTTAACGATCGTCGGCGTGATCATCGGCGTCATTACCGTGATGCTCATCTCCTCGATCATCAGCGGAATCAATGTCGCGGTTGAGAAACAGATCGAATCATTCGGAACGAATTCCATCTTTTTGTATAAATATAACGTCGGCATCCAGATCGGCCGACGTTCCCGCGAAGAACGGATGCGGAAACCTCTCACATTTGAAGATGCCGAAGCCATCAAGGAATTACCGACGATTGAAACAGCTGTTCCGTTCCTCGATGTTTCCAGTGACCGTTGGGGACAGAAAATTCTGGTCACGGGAAAAAACGGGAAAACCTCTTCGACGGTCAGACTTCAGGGAACGACTCCCGACATCGAAAAAACGACGACCGAAGTTTTGCTTGAAGGCCGCTGGTTTACGCAGGGTGAAGACGATACGAAAGCTGATGTCGCCCTGATCGGTCAAGACGTCAAAGACAATTATTTTCCGTTCGGTTCACCCCTGGGCGAGAAAATCGAGATCGGCGGGCGGGAGTTCAGAGTCATCGGCGTTTTAGAGAAAAAAGAAGAACTTTTCGGCGGGGACGGCAGTAACAGCGAATCGAATGTGATCTATATGCCGATGGGTTCGGCACTCCGCATCAAACCGAATTCCGACGATCTATTCATCCTGGCGGTCGCCAGAAACGGTTTTCTGGACGAAGCCAAAGATCAGGTGCAGGACCTTTTAAGAGTTCGCCGCCAAGTGCCTTACGGACAACCGAATAATTTTTCGATGGAAACGGCGGCGAGTATCATTGACCAATTCAAATCCATAACGCAGGGCGTTTTTCTTGCCATGATCGTCATATCATCGGTCGGTCTGATGATCGGCGGGATCGGCGTGATGAACATAATGCTCGTTTCCGTCACCGAAAGAACCCGCGAGATCGGAATTCGAAAAGCGATCGGGGCGAAACGCTCGGATATTCTTCTGCAGTTTTTAGTTGAAGCGATGACCTTAACGGGTTTCGGCGGACTTATCGGTCTGGCCATCGGTTGGCTCCTGACAACCCTGATCGGTCTTGTTTTCCCGTCCTATGTCCCGCTCTGGGCACCGATCGCCGGATTTTTTGCCAGCGTCGGAATCGGGATAATTTTCGGTTTATTCCCGGCCTGGAAAGCGGCCCGGCTCGATCCGATCGAATCATTACGATATGAGTAAAAAAAAAGCTTGATCGGATGATCAAGCTTTTTTTACTACCCAATCTAGATTTCTAACTCATAAATCCCCCGAATAGGAATGCCATCACAATCCCGAAGGTAACCATCAGGAGATAAACGATAATTGCTGCAACCCAGCCGGTTGAAGCGGAAACTCTGGTACCCGCATTTTTTAATCCGGTAGCGGTCAACCATAAACCGTAAAGAGCAGTTAAACTCAATGAAGCAAGTAAGGTGTAAAGAACCGGACTTTGCGAAGGTGCGATCAGGAAACTGAAATTGTCCATCAACAGACTCTGTTGTCCCAAGATCGGATGTATTTCGATCGGATCTTTCAAATAAAGTATCAGCAAACTTAATAATTTCTGAATCAAAATTACCGGAAGCGATGCAAAGGCCGTTACCGCCAAAGCTTGCCAGTAATTAATTTTTCCGCCCATTGCCAGAATAGTTAGAAAATATATGACGGAGAAAAATGCAAATAAAAATACAAAAAAAACAAACGTACTTACAAATCCTCCGGCTTTTGCCAGATTACTGTTCATTACTTCCAGGTTTTGCTTTTTGATCTCGGCAACCTGCTCCGGTTTGACAAAACCCGATTCGGTCATTTTGCTGGTCATATGATTTGTAATTGCTTCCGGAGTCAAACGCTGAATGAAGGCATTCGAATATACTCCCGTTACGATCGCGACGACCAAAACCGCACCCAACCAAGTCGGATGATTTCGCAGGTTTCTGAAAACTTCTGTCGGAGAAAAAAATA
>JBGTRS010000577.1:0-2849 GCA_041940665.1 Pyrinomonadaceae bacterium
AAGCCAGTTTCGGCTCGAAGTCGCGGAATTTTCTATTTATAAATGCGATCTTCTCGAGCGTGTTTTCTCGTTCAAAAAGTTCGAGATTGGCAACACCGACGGCACAGGCCAAAGGGTTGGCACAATATGAATGTCCGTGAAAGAAAGTTTTCAGCCGGTCATCATCGTAAAATGCGTTAAAAATTTCCTCGGTGGCGGCGGTCGCTCCGAGCGGCATATAGCCGGCCGTTAAGGCTTTGGAAAGACAGATGATGTCGGGCGAGATTTCGGCGTGGTCGCAGGCGAACATTTTTCCCGTTCTTCCAAACCCCGTCAAAACCTCGTCGGCGATTAGCAAAACGCCGTATTTATCGCAGAGTTCGCGGACTTTTTCTAAGTATTCCGCTTCCCAGACGATCATTCCGCCCGCCCCTTGCAACATCGGTTCGATAATGACGGCGGAGGTTTCTTTGTGGTGTTTTTCAAGCAGATCCTCGAGGCTTTCGGCACAACTCAAATTACATTTCCTTTCGCATCTTCCGCAATGAAGAGCGTATGGTGCTGCGGCTCTTAAAACTTTAAACAAAAGATTTTTAAATGGTGCGGTAAATTGCGATTCGTCGCTCGCACTCATGGCACCGATCGTGTCGCCGTGGTAGGCGTGTTCGAGGGCGATAAATGTGCGGCGTTCTTCGCCCTTATTTCGCCAGAATTGATACGCCATTTTCAGACCGACTTCGACGGCTGTCGAGCCGTTGTCGGAATAAAAAACTCTCGTCAAACCTTCCGGCAGAACTTCAACCAATTTTTCGGCAAGACGAACAGCGGGTTCGTGCGTAAAACCCGCGAAAATCACATGCTCCAAAGTTTCCGCCTGTTTTCTCAACGCTTCATTGATAAAGGGGTGAGAATGCCCGTGCGTATTTACCCACCAAGATGAAACGCCGTCAAGCAATTTTTGTCCGTCCTCCGTTTCGAGCCAAACGCCTTTTGCCGACACGATCGGAACCGGCAATGGTGCGATCTTCTCCTGCGTGTATGGATGCCAGAGATATCTTCTGTCTTTTTCTAAAATGGTCATTTATTCAAAATATAAATAGTCATCAACAACTTCGCCGTTTTCATCTTTGTGCAAACAATACCAACCGATCTCCTCGCCGTTTGGTGAAAGAAGCAAAAGATTCGTCTCTAAAATAGATTGATTATTGTCAAAGACGAAAAACTGCATTCGCACGTAATTTTCTTTTACTTGAATTTCTTCCAGTGGTATATCAATTTCGCTTTTCAGATAATCATTGTTCGCCAGGGAATCTTTAAAGCTTTTTTCTGCTTCGGCGTATAAGCCTATGAAGTCGGTTTGATCTATTTTGATTTTCATTCTTCTTCCCGATTATCAAAAATTTCACGCCAGGGAACGGCGATCTCTTCAACGATTTTGCAATCGCAATAACCGCCGTTCTGAGAAAGCCAGTTGGAAACTTTTCCGAAATCCATCATCTTCTGCATCATATATTGCATTGTAAAACGCGATGTGTGGTCGCAGGGTTGGTTTTCGATCTTTGATTCTAAAAAATCAAACAGCCCGTCAAATTGCTCTTTCTTAGCGGGCAATTTTTCGAGATGACGCTCCAGTTCCTCACCGCTCAGTTGGGCCATAATCTCGACTTCTCTTTTTTTTACGATCGCCATAAATTATTTTTACTCCATTCTGCTAATTCTTCTTTTTCAAGTTTCTCAAATTTCGGCATTTCTGCCAAAACCCGCACATTGCTGTAATGCTCGATGGCTTTTTTGTTTTCGAGATTCGGTTCGCCGTTCATCACCACGCCGAGAATTTCCAATTTTCTATTTCTCAATGCTTCAATGGTTAAAAGTGTATGATTGATCGTGCCCAAACCTGAACGCGAAACGATCAAGACGGGCAAATTTAACTCTTTCATTAGATCGATCATCAGATCATTTTCATTCAAGGGTACGAGAATTCCGCCCGCACCTTCGACGATGTAGAATTTGTTTTCTGTTTTATTATTAAAATTCAGAATTTTTTCAATCGTAATTTCGACATTTGCAAGTCTTGCCGAAAAATGCGGCGACAGAGGTTTTTCCAATCTGAAACCCTGGTCGTGAATTTCTTCAGCGGAACAATTCGCCAAAGCCCTGACCGTTTCCGTATCGTTGTCTTCCTCAATTCCCGTCTGAACGGGTTTCCAATAGCAAACTCGCTCCTTTTCCCGCAAAGCGTTCATCAATGCGGCGGAAACGATGGTTTTACCGATGCCCGTATCCGTTCCGGTTACAAAAATTCCTTTCATATTTTTTACCGCAGAGACGCAAAGATGCAGAATTTTATAAAAATCTTTGCGTCCTTTGCGGTTAAATTTCCTTTTTTAATTTCTCAACAAAATCCTTCAAAATCTCTTCCGTTAAACTCAAATTCAAAGTTACTCTCAATCTTGAAGTGCCATCGGCAACCGTCGGCGGACGGATCGCCCGGACATCAAAACCGGCGGCTTGCATTTTATTGGCGATTGAAACCGCTTTTTCGCTGTCGCCGATGATTACGGGGACGATCTGCGTTGCAACTTTCGGTGCTTCAAAACCGTTTTTGCTCAAAAGCTGATTAAAATTCTCGCATAAGCTTTTTAATTTTCCACGCCGTTCGCTTTCGTTTTCTATGATTTCAATCGCTGTTTTTAAAGCGTCGGCAACTGCCGGAGTCGGGGCGGTCGAAAAGATGAACGAACGACATTTATTGATCAGATATTCGATCGTTTGATCGCTTCCGGCAACAAATGCCCCCGAAACTCCCAAAGCTTTTCCGGCCGTGTTTATTGATAAAAACACATCTGCTTCAATCCCGAGTTCTTCGA
>JBGTRS010000578.1:0-2843 GCA_041940665.1 Pyrinomonadaceae bacterium
ATTTCCGGCATCCCCGGTAAAGATCGGACCCTGAGCGTGGGCGGCGCTGCTTAAAAGAACGCTTACGCCCAAAACGGTCAAAGCGGGAAGCGCCGCTTTCGTGTGTCTTAGAAAAGAGCTTTTTATTTGCGAAAGTTTTGTTTTAAAACCCGCACTTTCATTTGCGGCGGGCAAAGAACAGCTTAATTTTTTATTCATCTTGATTTTCCTCTAGTTGTTTTTGATTCGGTTTTTGCTGATACGGCGTAAGTGCAAAAGATGTGCCGATGTCCGAAAGAGGCGATTTTATTGAGTTTCCCGCCTTTTTCTCGCTTGAGGCATAAGCGTTGCGGTAAAGCCTCAAGAAAACCGGAAACAAGAGATTGTTTTTGATTTTCCTGAAATCCAAATTCTTATCGAGGTTAATTTTTATTGATGACTAATAATTTATCGGCTGCCGGCAGACGTTTTTTGCCCGCGCTTTTACTGATGGTTTTGTTTGTAACGGGCTCAAATGCACAACTCGAATTTACGAGAACTGAAGTTTCGCGTATGAATGTTCTCAGGCGTGCCGCTCTGTTTGAAAACGAGATTCTGCGGGCGGCAAAAGCCCACGGAGTTGACCCAAACATTTTATGGACGATTGGCTTTCTTGAAACCCGTTTTCGCCCGTGGCTTCGGAGTCCGAAAAACGCGCAAGGAATGATGCAGTTTATTCCTTCAACCGCCGCGAGATTCTCTCTCCAAAATCCGTATGATCCGGCAGCTTCAATTCACGCCGCCGCCCGTTACGTCAAGTTTTTATCTAACAGTTTCGGCGGTCGCCTTGATTCGATTCTAGCGGCTTACAATTCAGGTGAGGGCACAGTTTCGGCGTATCTAACGGGTAAATCACTGCAAAACGGGCGGAAAATTATTAATCCATCAAGGCGAAAAACAATCGGCGGAATTCCGCCTTATGCGGAAACTGTTGCTTATGTCGGACGCGGATTAAAAATCTATCGCTGGCTGATAATGAGCGGTACTTTTCCCGAAACGGGTGTAAGAGTTAATTTTCCGACCGTTATTTCCGCGTCGATTGCCCGCGTCACAATTTTCGACCGTGAACTTGGAAAAGTGGCTGATTTTAGGACTGCTGTATCACTCCCGCAAACTTTCCAAAACAAGACGGCAATGGTTAGTGCGGCAGTTAATGAAACAACTGCTCAGCATGAAAATCAAAAAACGCAAACAGCAAATTTTACCGAAGTTTATTATGATTCGCGCGCCGGCAGCCGATATTTATTGAACAACGGTAAAAGAGAAAAATTGGCTGATTCGGGAATCGTCGTCATTAACAACAGCCGTTCGGAAACGACAAATCAAGCTCGTTCAACTTTCTTTGGCCCGCCTTCCCATAAATGATTGGAAGGGGTTAGCAAATTTTTGCACCAGTGGGTTATTTTTGCACCAGCGGGATAACTTTGAACTTTGAGGGCACGACTCGTCAATATGTTATTTTGAACCTTTATGATAAAATTTGCCGGAACTGTGGCGATTTGTCATTCACGGTAGAAACGGAAATCACAAATAAATTATATGAAAAAGAGAAGAGCTATTTTAATGAATGGGCGTTTTGCAAATAATGTAAAAAGAGGTCCAATTCGGGAAGCCAATACTGCCGGCGAAGCAACCGCAATGGCGAAAGCAGACTTAACAAAACTGGAAACAAAATATGGAACGACCGGGACTGTTATCTCCGAAACTGACACTATGCTCTGGGCTGGGGATACTGACCCTATTTTTGATTAACAATAAGAAGAATCACAAATAATTAGCGGATTAGCAAAACTAAGGTAGACGTCTATATGGCACCTCTGCGTCTAATTCGATCGTGCTCTGGTTTTTATCCTGACGCCTTATGGAATACTACAGAAAATCGCTCAGACACAAATTATCGCCCTTTAAGATTTCCCTCCAGCGGTCTCCGACCGGGCCAGTCGGAGTTCCGTTCGACCTTAACACCGGTTTGTACGACCCGATCTGGTTTACAGGTACTGCAAATGCCATCGGTTATTTGAACAGAGAGCGGAAGCTAACCGTGTTCCCGCGAAGTGAGGGCGTGCGACCATGCTTCATGGCCATGACTAGGGCATCGAATGAAAGAGGTCTCTGGTTTTCGGATCCGGAGGGAGGACGGGTCGGATTTGTTAACGAGGACGGTGAGTTCAGGTCCGAGTTCGAACTCGGTGTCGCGAGTGCCCCGCGGGCATTAACAGCAAATCTTTCTAATATACTGGTCGCGACTAAGCTAGGCCGCCTAATCGAATTACCTACCCGGAAGGAGCGCGTTGTAAAGCAGAAAGCGATCGATGCCGTTGGTTTCGGACCTGTGGATACCATCTGGTACTCTGCCGATGGCGATCTGTATTGTATAGATCCGTACTCCTCCGAGGGAGGAGAATTTCGTTTCGAGCTCCCCGAGTCACGTGACATCCGGGAGCTATACATTAGCGAAGGCAATTGGAATTATTGGTTGTGCTACTGTGATGAGAAGCGGGATATCGTGGGCTTTATCACTACTGGGAATTCGCCGACTGAAATACGTGTTATAGAGTTCGACCTGCCGCCCGGAACCGGCCCGCGCGCGGTGTTTGAAGAAGATAGGATACTCTGGTTCACCGGACGGGACGGCAAATCACTGTTTCGCATTGATTATGAAAAAAACCTAACAGAGTATCAATGTTCGGACGCTTCTGCAGATCTCACGCGACTGAAACGGAACTTCAACGAAATGTGGTTCACTGAACCGCGTCATTCCTCGATTTCCGTCGCGAACATCCCTGTTTACTGATCGCCACTGCAGTAACGCAAACCTAATATCA
>JBGTRS010000579.1:0-2839 GCA_041940665.1 Pyrinomonadaceae bacterium
TCGAAAAATCAACATTTTAGCCGATGAAATCGGCGTTATAGTTGTAGCCCACGATGCAAATCGTGGGGAAAATGTTCACAATGTGGTCATGCCATTGAAAATGGCGATATATCTTTTATGTCGCCATTTTCAATGGCTTGAAATAATTATCTAAACTGTTCCCATAACTAGCGTTATGGGCGGCGAAGCGGGGAATAGGTTGCCGTCTTCGACGGCTTATCTCGAACTGACGTTAAATAGAAAAATCAAGCAGTGTCCTAATTCCGTGTTGCAGGCTTCCAACAACTTATTCTTACATAACGAACCTGGCGGAATAAAAAGATTTCCCGCCAAGTCCGCTAAGATGATAAAACCACACACTTTTAGGACACTACCAAAAATCTGAGTTTATCCGTGTTAATCTGTGGACGAATAAAATTTCCTAACTTTTTTTGATACCCTTTCAAATTTACTTTCGCGTTAATTGCCGGAGGTTGTTTTTATGGCAGTTAATGCAGAAGTTTTTGTTAAAAGAAGAAAACCAACAGATCGAAATTTCTTTTTATTGGCGGCGATCCTTTTTCCTTTGATCGTCCTTATCGGTTATTTTAAGACTTATTATTTCAGTGCTTTTTTCCCCGATGCGGCACCGGTCGCCAACACACTGGTTCACGCCCACGGCCTCGTGATGTCGGGTTGGGTGCTTTATTTTGTGGCTCAGGTCGTTTTGATCCGGACCAAAAATATCAAATTGCATATGACGATGGGTCTGATCGGCATTGCTCTCGCGGCTCTCGTCGTGGTTGTCGGCATGGCCACGGCGTATGATGCACAATTCATCCGACACGCCTCGCCGCCGGGAACCGATCCGCACGAATTCTTTATCCTGCCGGCCGGTGATATGGCGATGTTCGTTTTGTATTTTGCGGGTGCTGTCTATTTCCGGAAGCGGCCGGCTGAGCATAAAAGTCTGATGCTCATGACGGCGATCAATTTTCTGCCCGCCGCACTTTTCAGAATACCTTTTATTCCGTTGGAATATCTGAATCTCTGGGCATTCGGCGTGCCGGCCGTGATTGCGGTTTTGTGCCTCGTCTGGCATTCGATCAGATATGAAAAAGTAAATAAAGTTTTTCTGACGGCCGTTGTCTTATATATTGCGGCCGCCACGCTTCGCTTTCCGTTTGCCGAAACTCAAGTTTGGCACGCTTTCACGAACTGGCTGGCCTCTTAAAAGAAACTTTGATAATAATGAAAAAAGACGCACCGAAAATTTAAATTTCCAGGGCGTCTTTTTCTCCATTTAAAGATTTATTAGTTTATTTCGACCGTTTTATTTTCAGCCATTTCATATGATTCCCCCGTGATTACCGCTTTGGCGAAACCGATGGCGTGAGCGATCATACTCGACGAAGCGTCCCAGTATTCGGCTGATTCTACTTGAACTTTTATTAGTGTAATTCCCGGCGTTTCAAGACCTTCGGGAAACCAAGCCTTCAGCTCCGGCGACCAGAGTTCTTCCATTTTTGCACGGTCTTTGCTTTCCGCACCTTTGCCTTTCAAAGACAGGTAAATCTGATCATCAGGTGCGGAGTATGCGAGATTGACGCGAGGATTTTTTCTGATATGGCGGATTTTATCTGTGTCTTCAAATGTAAAGAAATAGACGTTGCCGTCAAATTCCGTTTTCTGAGTTGACATCGGTCGTGACTGAAGTTCGCCTTCTTCATCAATAGTCGTCATCATTGTAAAATCTATATCATGTATAAATTCCTCAATTTTTTTGATGCCTTCATCTCTGTTTTCAATCGGTGTATTTTCCATTATTTTTCTCCCCTGTTCGTATATTTTTTAAAAGAAAGTTTGTTGAAAAAACCATATTAAATTCAAACTTTTCTTTCAGATAAGTTTACCATATAAAATTTCGGCAGCGAAAATTTTCGGTAATCAAACCTCTTTGTTGTATTTATTCCGGTAATCGAGCGGCGTCATTCCGGTGAATTTTTTGAAAGTTCCGCGGAAAGATTTTGAATCGTTATAACCGACATCGAACATTACTTCCGTAATGTTTTTGTGACTCGTTTCAAAACTCTTCTTTGCCGCTTCAACCTTCACGCGTTGAATATATTCCGAAACGGTGTTGTTCGTCGCTTTTTTGAATCTTCTTTCCAGACTGCGGCGGCTCAGGGCAAATTTTTCGGAAATCTCGTCGACCGTAAATTTTTCCTGAAAGTTCTTCTCAATAAATTTTTGAGCTTCTTTTATCTCTTCGTCCGCGTGAGTTTTTTGTCCTTTAAAGATCATAAAATCCGTCTGGCTCGTGCGGCTTATATCTATTGCAAAAACCTTCGACATCAAGATCGCCGTTT
Source organism: Pyrinomonadaceae bacterium (assembly GCA_041940665.1). GTDB lineage: Bacteria > Acidobacteriota > Blastocatellia > Pyrinomonadales > Pyrinomonadaceae > Aridibacter. The sequence continues at coordinate 2,349 of JBGTRS010000579.1, forward strand.
CGCGGTCGGTGAATTTTTCGACCAGATATAAAAGCAGATTCCAGTAAGAAGTCGCTCCGCCGCTCGTGTAAATTCCCTTTTCTTCCGTGATGATCCGGTCGGCGACGAGTTCGATCTCCGGAAACATCTTTCTGAAATCATCCGCCGCCCGCCAGTGCGTCGAACATTGGCGTCCTTCTAAGAGTCCCGTTTTGGCCAGTAAAAACGCCCCGACGCAAAGACTGACGACTTCCGCACCTTTTTTATATTGCTCTTTTATCCAGGGGATAAATTCCTTATTTTTTTCCAAAACATCATCCAGACTGCCGTCAAATGCCGGAATGAAGATCAGATCCGTTTTTTTTACGTCTTCGAGCAAAAGATCGGTATGAACGGTAAATAAACTACCGTGAAGATTCACCTCTTTTTTTGCTCCGACGAGTTTTATATCGAAAACTTCGGGCTTTTTGTCCATTTTCCGGTAGGAGTTGACCATCGAAAAAACGTGCCGC